>NZ_JAEILC010000001.1:0-14194 GCF_016307435.1 Pseudomonas sp. S4_EA_1b
AAATCATTAGGCCAGTTCAGGCTTGCCCCCCTCCCACAGTTGTTTTGCGGTCTTAGTAAAATCTAGCGCGGTTCGATGTGGGCAATCATCAGCTGCACGGTTTCATTCCCACGAAACTCGTTCACATCCAGCTTGTAGGCCAATTCCACCCAACGCACCGTCGGGTTCGGCCAGACTTCCCGATCCACCCCGAACGCGATGCCGTCAAGCTTCACCGAACCGCACTCACTCTTGAGCACCACCTTCAGGTGCCGCTCCCCCACCACCCGCTGCTCTACCAACTGGAACACCCCGTGAAACAACGGCTCGGGAAAGTGCTGGCCCCAAGGGCCGGCATGCCGCAGAGCACGGGCCAGTTCCAGGTGGAATTCCTCCACCGCCAAGGTGCCATCGGACAGCAGGCGCCCGGTGAGGTCTTCTTCACGCAATTGCCGACGCACTTCGGCATCGAAAGCTTCGGCGAACAGCGGGAAATTTTCCTCAGGCAACGTCAGCCCCGCCGCCATGGCGTGTCCGCCGTATTTCGCGATCAGCGTGGGATGCTGGCTAGCGACTACGGCCAGCGCGTCACGGATATGGAAACCCGGCACAGATCGCCCTGAGCCTTTAAGCAGGCCGTCACCGGCGTCGGCAAAGGCGATGGTCGGGCGGAAATAGCGTTCTTTCATGCGCGACGCCAGGATGCCGATCACCCCCTGGTGCCACTCCGGATCGAACAGGCACAGGCCATAGGGCATGGAGTCCACCGGCAAGTCCTTGAGCTGGGCCAGCGCCTCGCGCTGCATGCCCTGCTCGATGGATTTGCGGTCTTGGTTCATACCGTCCAGTTGCACGGCCATCTCACGCGCCGCAGCGAAATCGCGAGTCAGCAGGCACTCGATACCCAGGCTCATATCGTCCAGGCGCCCGGCGGCGTTGAGCCGTGGCCCGAGGATAAAGCCCAGGTCGGTGGAGGTGATTCGCGCCGCATCGCGCTTGGCCACTTCCAGGATTGCCTTGATCCCCGGTCGCGCGCGCCCGGCGCGAATACGCTCCAGCCCCTGATGGACGAGGATGCGATTGTTGGCGTCCAGGGGCACCACGTCGGCGACGCTGCCCAGGGCTACCAGATCGAGCAGGTCGCCGATATTGGGCTGTGGTGTGTTCGCGTACCACCCCAACTCGCGCAGGCGCGCGCGCAGGGCCATCAATACGTAGAAAATCACGCCGACACCGGCCAGGGCTTTGCTGGGGAACGTGCAGCCAGGCTGGTTCGGATTGACGATGGCGTCCGCCGCTGGTAGCTCATCCCCCGGCAAGTGGTGATCGGTCACCAGCACCTTCAGCCCCGCCGCTCTTGCCGCTGCCACGCCTTCGACGCTGGAGATACCGTTGTCTACGGTGATCAGCAATTGCGGTTCGCGCTGCAGCGCTACGGCGACGATTTCCGGCGTGAGGCCATAACCGTATTCGAAGCGGTTGGGCACCAGATAATCGACATGGGCCGCACCCAGCAACCGCAGGCCCAGGGTGCCGACGGCGCTGGCCGTGGCGCCATCGGCATCGAAGTCGCCCACGATCAGGATGCGCTGGCGTTGCTCCAGCGCGGTCACCAGCAAGTCCACCGCGGTATCGATACCCTTGAGCTGCTGGTAGGGAATCAACCGCGCCAGGCTCTTGTCCAGCTCGGCCTCGGACTGCACCCCGCGCGCGGCGTAAAGGCGGGTCAACAGGGGCGGCAATTCACCGAGAAACGGCAGGACGGCGGGCAACGGACGAGGATCGATACGCATGGGGTGAAGGAAACTTCTCTTTAATACGACGGTTAAACGGCAAGGCTGAAATCGACTGACAGGCAACGTGGGAGGGGCAGGCCCCTTCCGAGCGTTTCAACCACGCTCGCCGACCAGCCACTGCAACTGCACTTCATGCTGGCCACGGTCGTCGGTGACGAACATCGTGCCTTCGCTGATCATCACATCCCACTTGATCACCCTGGGCATGTCCTTGGCCAGGGTTTCGAGGACTTCCTGCGGCACAGCCGCGATGTGCACGTTCTTCAGGTTAGCGGCGACCGGCACCACTTTGCCTTCCCAAACGCGCAGGCTGCCGTAGGCCAGCAGGCTGGTGCGCTCGGTGCGGCGCGAGCACCAGGTCAAGCGATCGGCATCGGGTTGGCCGACTTCAATCCAGTGTAAAACCCGGTCATCCAGGCTTTTTTCCCACAGGGCCGGTTCGTCTACATCTGACAGACCACGCCCAAACGACAACTGTTCGTTGTACCAGAGGGCATAAGCCAGCAAACGCACGGTCATGCGCTCTTCGGTCTCCGACGGGTGGCGGGCGATGGTCTGTTTGACGCTCTCGTACACCGAACGGTCGAGGTCGGTGAGGTTGAGTTCGAATTTGTAGGTCGTGGACGGCTGGGCCATGAACGGGCTTCTAGAGATAAGGAAAGGCGGCCAGTCTAACCGATGGCGAGGCCAATCAACGAATCCTGCGCTGCATCACCCTTATCCCTGGGCCCCTCGCCTATGTTAAAAGGCATCACATACCTGTTCTGCGCAGCCAAGGATCCCCATGTCGTTTAATGCCAAACCGCTTGCCGGCCTGAAAGTCATCGAACTCGGCACCCTGATCGCGGGCCCGTTCGCCTCACGTATCTGCGCAGAATTCGGCGCCGAGGTCATCAAGGTCGAATCCCCGGACGGCGGCGATCCGCTGCGCAAATGGCGCAAGCTGTATGAAGGCACATCGCTGTGGTGGTTCGTGCAGGCGCGCAACAAGAAATCCCTCACGCTGAACCTCAAGCACCCGGATGGCCTGGCCATTCTTAAGCAACTGCTGGCGGACGCCGACATCTTGATCGAAAACTTCCGTCCCGGCGTGTTGGAAAAACTGGGCCTGAGTTGGGAAACCCTGCACGCGCTCAACCCGAAACTGGTCATGGTGCGCCTCTCGGGCTTTGGCCAGACCGGGCCGATGAAGGACCAGCCAGGGTTTGGCGCCGTGGGCGAGTCCATGGGCGGGCTGCGTTACATCACCGGTTTCGAGGACCGCCCGCCGGTGCGTACCGGGATCTCCATCGGAGATTCCATTGCAGCGCTATGGGCGGTGATCGGTGCGCTGATGGCGCTGCGGCATCGTGAGGTTAACGGCGGCCTGGGCCAGGTGGTCGATGTCGCGCTGTATGAAGCCATTTTCGCCATGATGGAAAGCATGATTCCCGAGTTCGACGTGTTCGGGTTTATCCGCGAACGCACCGGCAACATCATGCCGGGTATCACGCCCTCCTCGATCCATACCAGTGCGGACGGCAAGCATGTGCAGATCGGCGCCAATGGCGATGCGATCTTCAAGCGCTTCATGGCCGCCATCGGCCGCGAAGACCTGGCTAACGATCCACAACTGGCCAGCAATGACGGGCGCGACAGCCGCCGTGACGAGCTGTACGGCGTAATCGATCGCTGGGTCAATTCGCTGCCACTGGAGCAGGTGATCGAGCAATTGAATGGCGCCGAGGTGCCCGCCAGCCGCATCTACAGCGCTGAGGACATGCTGGGCGACCCGCAATTTCTGGCCCGCGAGATGTTCCTCAAGGCGCAGCTTCCGGGTGGCAAGGATTTCAAGATGCCCGGCATCGTGCCCAAACTGTCGGATACCCCCGGCAGTTGCGAGTGGGTGGGCCCGCAACTGGGCGAGCATAACGGCGCTGTACTGGGTGAGCTGGGCTATGACGCCGCAGCGATTGTGCGCTTGCGTGAGGCAGGCGCAATCTGATGCGCCATCGGTGCAAACAGTGGCTGGTGCAGCTCTGCCTGGCGACAACAGTGGCCGGTGGGTGGCCTGCATCGGCTCACGCGCAAGACACCTTGATCTGGCTGCTGCGTGATTTGCCGCCACTGACGATTTTCGACGGCCCCGGCAAAGGCCAGGGCGCCTTGGATCAGCTGCTGCCGCTGCTGATCGAGCGCCTGCCGGACTATCGCCACGAAGTGCTGCACGTCAATCGCGCACGCGGAACGCAAATGCTGCGCGAGGGGACGCTCATCTGCGATCCCTCGTTGCTATGGACAGCGAAGCGTGCGGCATACGTTGCGTTTTCCAAACAGGCCTTTGTCGTCGCCAGCAATGGCGCGGCCATTCGCAGCAGCCAGGGTGAGCAACTGGCGCGATTTATCAGCCACGGTCAGTTGGACCTGCAGGCGTTCCTGGCTGCCCATGAAGCTCGGGTAGGCGCTGTTGCGGAACGAAGCTATGGACCAAATATCGATGAAGCACTCAAGCAGACCGACACCCAGCACCTGGCCCTGCACTACGGCAACGATGCCATGGGCAGCCTGCTGCAAATGCAACGTCTGGGCAGACTGGAAGCGGTGCTCGGCTATTGGCCGGAGATCCGCTATCACGCCCAGCAACAAGGCATTGCCCCTGACAATTTGAGTTTCTACCCGATCAAAGGCGCCCCACCCTATCAGCACACCCATATCGGCTGCTCGAACACCGCCCAAGGGCGCCAGGCCATCACCCGCATCAATCAAGCGGTGCGTGACATCCCGCAGGAGCAGATACAACAAGCCTACGCCGCCTGGCTGGACCCACTGATGCGCCAGGATTACCTGCGCGACAACCCGGTATTTTTTCAAGACTGGAACGAGCCCTGACAAATCGCAGGCAAAAAGAAACCCCGAAGAGTGGGGAGACACTTCGGGGTTAAACGTGGCCTATCTAAAGACCAGTACAGCAAGCCACAAACACCGGAGCACAATGTTCGCTCTTGCTGTTACGAAATCTGACCGGGCATGCAGTAGGAAGTTTCCATGAGTGAATAATTCTTCATGCGCAGGCAGCGCCCCGGGTTTGGGCGGCATTGCGCAGAGCAGCGATCACGGAAGGTTCCAAGCGGCCTTCAGCGATTTTCAGGTCACGCAGCAGGCAATCGACCACATCCACCAGCACCCGCTTATCCATCAACTGAGCGCGGTCGACTTCACGTTCCACCACGATAGCGCCGGCAGGATTCTTCACGGTTACCAGGCATTCGCCTTGCACGCCAACGGTGGTCAGCGTAACCCGGTAAGGGCTCAGTGCTTCTTCGAGCAATAGGCTGATACTTTCCATCTCGATCACCATTCAATAGTTCGGGAACAATCGTTTCAACGAGCGCTGCGTCTTTTCTAAATGACCGATTGCCATGTAGGAAAGTTCGCTTTTTCGTCGCTATGGACATCCGGGGTGTTCAGTTCAGCTTGCGCTTGGAACATGACAGACAAAAAACGGCGGCTCATCGCTGATCAAGCGATGGCGGGTGTTGGCGGGTTCATCGGAGGCGAACGAAAAAAAAACGCCGCTGCCCCAAGAATGGGAAAGCGGCGTTTCTACGCGGGCAAATCTGCCTTACAGCGGCTTGCCTCGGTTACCGTGTTGGCTGACAAACGCCTGCACGGTCTTCAGGTCATTGGCCAGCACGGTGCAGCGTTCTTCACGCTCGAAGAGGTCCGCCAGGTGCGTCGGCAATTCCAGTGCCTTGCCAACGCCTGCCTTTTCCACCGCTTCCGGGAACTTGACCGGGTGGGCGGTGCCCAGGATCACCATCGGGATGTCCAGGCTGCGACGGCACTCCCGTGCGGCCTTCACGCCGATGGCAGTGTGCGGGTCGAGCAGCTCGCCGGTCTGGGCATAGACTTCAGCGATGGTTTCGCAGGTCTGTGCATCGTCCACGGCCAGGGAATCGAACAACTTACGGGTTTCGGTCCAGCGCTCTTGCTCGACGCTGAAACCGCCGCCTTGCTTGAAGTTGTCCATCAAACCGGCAATAGCCGCACCGTTGCGACCGTGCATGTCGAACAGCAGACGCTCGAAGTTCGACGACACCATGATGTCCATGGACGGCGACAAGGTCGCGTGCAGGGTTTCCTTGACGTACTGGTTGCCGCTCATAAAGCGGTGCAGGATGTCGTTGCGGTTGGTGGCGACGATCAACTGGTTGATCGGCAGGCCCATGTTGCGCGCCAGGTAACCGGCGAAGATGTCGCCGAAGTTGCCGGTCGGCACCGAGAACGACACCGAACGCGCTGGGCCGCCCAACTGTAGGGCTGCGTGGAAGTAGTAGACGATCTGAGCCATGATCCGCGCCCAGTTGATCGAGTTCACCGCCACCAGACGCGTGCCCTTGAGGAAGCTCTGGTCGGCGAAGCTGTTCTTGACCATTTCCTGGCAGTCATCGAAGTTACCTTCGATGGCGATGTTGTGGATATTGTCGCCGAAGATAGTCGTCATCTGACGGCGCTGCACTTCCGACACCCGCTTGTGCGGATGCAGGATGAAAATGTCGACGTTTTCGCAGTGTTTGCAGCCTTCAATCGCCGCCGAACCGGTATCACCGGAGGTGGCACCGATGATCACCACGCGCTCGCCACGCTTGGCCAGCACGTAATCCAGCAGGCGACCCAGCAGTTGCAGCGCAAAGTCCTTGAACGCCAGGGTCGGGCCGTGGAACAGCTCCAAGACCCACTCGTTGCTGTTCAACTGACGCAACGGTGCGATGGCGCTGTGGGAAAACACGCCGTAGGTTTCTTCTAGAATCTTTTTGAAGTCCGCATCCGGAATGCTGCCGGTGACGAACGGGCGCATCACCCGAAACGCCAGCTCGTGGTACGGCAGGCCAGCCCAGGAGGCTATTTCTTCCTGGGTAAAACGTGGCAGGTTTTCCGGCACGTACAGACCGCCGTCGGTGGCAAGACCTGCCAGCAGAACGTCTTCGAAATTCAGGGCCGGTGCCTGGCCGCGGGTGCTGATGTAGCGCATAAAAGCAAACCTTTGGTTTGAGCTTCAAGCTTCAAGCTACAAGCGGCAAGTTAAAGCTGATCGGCTTTTACTTGCAGCTTGCAGCTAATAGCTTGCAGCTGGATTAATTCAAATGTTCGACGCGAATCCGTACAACCGGCCCAACCACACCCTGGAGCGCTTCCAGTGCCTGGATGGCATCGTTAATGTGTTGTTCGAGCACACGGTGGGTCAGCAGGATCATTGGCACTTGGCCGTTTTGCTCCTCGACTTCCTTCTGCATGATCGACTCGATGTTGATGCCCCGCTCCGACAGGATGCTGGCCACCTGAGCCAACACGCCCGGGTGATCCTGGGCCTGGATGCGCAGGTAGTAGGCGCTTTCGCAAGCCTCGATCGGCAGAATCGGGTGGGCCGACAGCGAGTCCGGCTGGAAGGCCAGGTGCGGCACACGGTTTTCCGGGTCGCTGGTCATGGCGCGAACTACGTCCACCAGGTCGGCGATCACTGACGAAGCCGTAGGCTCCATGCCGGCGCCGGCGCCATAGAACAGGGTCGAACCTGCGGCGTCACCGTTGACCATCACCGCGTTCATCACGCCATTGACGTTGGCGATCAGGCGGCCGGCCGGGATCAGCGTCGGGTGCACACGCAACTCGATACCCGCCGGCGTGCTGCGAGCCACGCCCAGGTGCTTGATGCGATAGCCCAAGGCTTCGGCGTAATTCACGTCGGCGGTGGTCAGCTTGGTGATGCCTTCGGTGTAGGCCTTGTCGAATTGCAGCGGGATACCAAAGGCGATGGACGCCAGGATGGTCAGCTTGTGCGCCGCGTCGATGCCTTCCACGTCGAAGGTCGGATCGGCTTCGGCGTAGCCCAGAGCCTGGGCTTCGGCCAGCACGTCTTCGAAGGTGCGGCCCTTCTCGCGCATTTCGGTGAGGATGAAGTTACCGGTGCCGTTGATGATGCCGGCCACCCAGTTGATACGGTTGGCAGACAAGCCTTCACGGATCGCCTTGATCACCGGGATACCGCCGGCCACTGCGGCTTCGAACGCCACGATCACGCCCTTCTCGCGGGCCTTGGCGAAAATTTCGTTGCCATGCACGGCGATCAGCGCCTTGTTGGCGGTGACCACATGCTTGCCGTTCTCGATGGCTTTGAGCACCAGCTCGCGGGCCACGGTGTAGCCCCCGACCAGCTCGATGACGATATCGATTTCAGGGTTGGTGGCCACGGCGAAGACATCGTTGGTAATCGCAATACCGGTCGTTTGGAACTGAGGCTTTGGCGAACGCGTGGCAATTTGCGCCACTTCAATTCCACGCCCTGCACGGCGCGAAATTTCTTCAGCGTTACGCTGAAGGACGTTGAAGGTGCCGCCACCGACGGTCCCTAACCCACAGATGCCTACTTTGACCGGTTTCACTGAAGAACTCCCCATGAAACGGCCGACGCTAGGTCGGCCGTGGAAAACAGCCGCACAACTGCGGCTTTCAATTAATGGTCCGTCGACTCATCGGCGGACCACGATCGTCAAAGATTCGACGATGCTGGTTTATTTGGCACTCAGCGCCAGTTTGGCAACTTGTGGTGCCGGCTGGTAGCCCGGAATCACTTGACCGTCCGCCAATACGATGGCCGGTGTACCGTTCACGCCAATGGACTGGCCGAGAGCGAACTGCTTGGATACCGGGTTGGCGCATTTGGCGGCCTTGATTTCCTTACCGTCGACCATCTTGTCCATCGCCGCCTTCTTGTCGGCTGAACACCACACGGCCTGCAATTGTTCATCGCCCGGCGAGCCCAGCCCCTGACGCGGGAACGCGACGTAGCGCACTTCCACACCCAGCTTGTTCAGCTCAGGCACTTCGGCGTGCAATTTGTGGCAGTACGGGCAGGTGGTGTCAGTAAACACGGTGATGTGGGTCTTGGTTTCGCCGATGGCCGGGTAGACCACGGTTTCAGCCACGGGAATGCCATTGATCAGCTTGGACACGCCCAGGCGCTCGGCTTTCTCGGTCAGGTTGACGGGCTTGCCGTCCTTGAGCTGGAACAGGTAGCCCTGGACGATGTACTGACCATCGGCGCTGGCGTACAGCACGCGGCTGCCCTTGAGCTTGACCTCGTACAGACCGGCCATGGGGCTGGCGCTGATGCTTTCGATCGGTGTGTCGAGCTGCAGATTGGCCAGGCTCTTGCGAATGGTCTGCTCGGCAGCATCATCAGCGAAGGCAAACGAGGAAACCAACGCAATGGCTGCGGCGGCAATAATCTGGGTCAAGCGCATGGGAACTCCTGAAGGCAGATGCAGGGACGGGAAGGAACACCGATCTGGAAACACGGGTCGGGACCGTCCCCTTTGCTAACCGGCAAAGCCTACCACAGTTGGGCCGCAGGGCAGCCCGTGGCGGAATAAATTGGCGGTTTTCAGCCGCGCGGATGGTGCTTGGCGTGCATATCCTGCAAGCGCGCACGCGCCACATGGGTGTAGATCTGGGTTGTGGATAAATCGCTGTGGCCGAGCAGCATCTGCACCACGCGCAAATCCGCACCATGATTGAGCAAATGCGTGGCGAAAGCATGGCGCAACGTGTGGGGCGACAACGCCTTGCCGATCCCGGCAACCTTGGCCTGGTGCTTGATGCGGTGCCAGAACGTCTGACGGGTCATCTGTTCGCCACGCTGACTGGGGAACAGCACATCACTGGGCCGCCCGCCGAGCAGTTCACTGCGCGCGTCACGCATGTAGCGCTCGACCCACACAATCGCCTCCTCCCCCATCGGCACCAAGCGCTCCTTGCTGCCCTTGCCCATCACCCGCAACACGCCCTGGCGCAAGTTGACCTGCTCCAGGGTCAGACTGATCAGCTCGGTCACCCGCAGACCGCAGGCGTAAAGCACCTCCAGCATCGCGCGGTCGCGCTGGCCGATGGCTTCGCTCAGATCAGGAGCATTGAGCAAGGCCTCCACGTCGGCTTCCGACAGGGATTTAGGCAGCGGCCTACCCAACTGCGGCATATCGATTTGCAAGGTCGGGTCGAGAGCGATGAGTTTTTCCCGCAGCAGATAGCGATAGAAACCTCGCACGCCCGAGAGAAATCGCGCCGTGGAGCGCGGCTTGTAGTTCTGCTCCAAGCGCCAGGCCAAGTGATCAAGGATCAATTCACGCCCGGCGTTGATCAGTTCGAGGTTCTTGTCCTGCAGCCAGCCATTGAACAGGGCCAGGTCGCTGCGGTAAGCCTGACGCGTGTTATCCGACAGGCCTTTTTCCAACCAAAGGGCGTCGAGGAAACGGTCGATCAGAGGGTGGTCAATGGCAGGCATGGGGGCTCGAACAGGAAAATAGATAGAAAAGAGATCCTAGCGCGGACCTTAAATCGCAGGCACAAAAAAGCAGCCCGTAGGCTGCTTTTTTCTGCATCGGAAGCTGGACTTAAGCCAGTTTTTCCTTGATGCGAGCTGCTTTACCGGACAGGTCACGCAGGTAGTACAGCTTGGCTTTACGTACGTCACCGCGACGCTTAACGGCCATGCTGTCGATCTGCGGGCTGTAGGTCTGGAAAGTACGCTCTACGCCAACACCGTTGGAGATTTTACGAACAGTGAAAGCACTGTTCACACCACGGTTACGCTTGGCGATTACCACGCCTTCGAACGCTTGCAGACGCGAACGGTCGCCTTCCTTCACTTTCACCTGAACGACAATGGTGTCGCCCGGGGCAAAGGTAGGGATCTCTTTGGTCATCTGCTCTGCTTCGAGTGCAAGGATGATTTTGTTAGTCATGCTGTGCTCCTAAGGTAAGTCAATGGACCTACCATCGATACGTTGTTAACTATCGTCCCGCGCGAGGATGTATTCCTCGAGCAGCTTCTTCTCTTCTCCAGAAAGCGAGCGGCTTTCCAGAAGATCGGCGCGTCGTTCATAGGTCCGACCAAGGGACTGCTGTAAACGCCAACGCCGGATGTGTGCGTGATTGCCACTTAGCAATACGTCGGGAACACGCTGATCCGCATACACCTCCGGTCGGGTGTAGTGCGGGCAATCCAGCAAACCATCCGTGAAGGAATCTTCCTCCGCGGAGTCCGCATGCCCTAAAGCTCCAGGCAGCAGTCGTGTAACCGCATCTATCAGGACCATCGCCGGCAGCTCGCCGCCAGACAGAACATAGTCCCCAATCGACCACTCTTCATCGACATGAGCTTCAATAAACCGCTCGTCAATGCCTTCATAGCGACCGGCAATCAGGATCAGTGCTTCCTCATTCGCCAGTTCGCGTACCGCCGCCTGTTTCAGCTGACGGCCTTGAGGGGACAGGTAAATTACCTTCGCCTTCTCCCCGGCAGCTGCCTTGGCCTGAACCAACGCGTCTTCCAGGGGCTTGATCTTCATCACCATGCCCGGGCCACCGCCAAATGGGCGATCGTCCACAGTGTGATGTCGATCCGTCGTGTAGTCTCGCGGGTTCCAACAGGTAAGCTGCAACAGCCCCTGTTTCACCGCCCGACTGGTGATGCCGTACTCGCTGATGGCGGAAAACATCTCGGGAAACAAACTGATCACTTCAATGCGCAAATTAGCCACGCTTAGAAGTCCGCGTCCCATTCCACCTTCATCTCGCCCGCTGCCAGGTCGACGGCCAACACGCATTGCTCGGTATAGGGCAATAGGCGTTCGCGATCATCCAGGCTGCCAGCGCAAGGCTTGACCACCATTACATCATTGGCGCCGGTTTCCAGAAGATGATCGATTTTCCCGAGCAATTGCCCCAGTTGATCAATAACCTTCAGACCTTCCAGCTGGTACCAGTAGTACTCGCCTTCGGTCAATTCAGGGAACAGGTTGCGCGGCACGCAGATCTCATAACCGGCCAGAAGACGGGCTTCTTCACGATCATCAAGACCCTTGAGCTTTGCGACCAGGAACTTATCGCTCCCGCGTCCACTGACCAGCTCGACCTGTTTCACACTACCTTCGCGCTTGAGCGTCCAGGTCTTGTACTGCAACAGGTTTTCAGTCGGATCAGTAAAGGAATACACCTTCACTTCGCCGCGAACGCCATGAACAGAATAAATCTTGCCGATAACGATCAAATCATCAGCAACCGCTGGCGTCGCGTTCATATTGCTCAGGCTGCGGCCTTAGCCGAGTCCTTCAACAACTTGGCAACACGCTCAGAAGGCTGTGCACCAACGCTCAGCCAGTAGGCTACGCGCTCTTGGTTCACGGACAGGCGGACTTCTTGACCACGAGCGATCGGGTTGAAGAAGCCAACTTGTTCCTTGTGAGAGCCGTCACGTGGGTTGCGGCTGTCAGTTACGGTCAAGTGGTAAAACGGGCGCTTTTTGGAGCCGCCAAGGGCAAGACGGATTGTTAGCATGTGAACATCGTTCCTGTAGTCGGTGCTGCAAATCTAAATGCACAGCGGGCATAGGTGCCCGAAAGGCCGCATATTCTAAGGAATATCCGGACTTTTGCAAATGTCTTTTTCTGGCGCCTATGGGCGCACCACTCAGATCTGCTGGAGAGCCGTCGGTTAAAACAGCGAGTCAGCACCCGCCAACGGCGGGTTTGCTGGAGATCCCACATCCCTGTGGGGCGGAGCAAGAGCGAGCCCTTGCTCGAATTCTTTACATTTTCGGCATGCCGCCGCCGGGCAACATACCGCTCATGCCGCGCATCATCTTGGCCATGCCGCCTTTGGCGGAGAATTTCTTCATCATCTTCTGCATCTGCTTGTGCTGCTTGATCAAGCGGCCGATGTCCTGAACCTGAGTGCCGGAACCCATGGCGATCCGACGCTTGCGCGAACCGCTGATCAGCTCAGGGTCGCGGCGCTCGGCCGGGGTCATGGAGTTGATGATGGCTTCCATCTGCTTGAACTGCTTCTCTGCCGCGCCCTGGGCATTGCCCATCTGCGCCAGGTTCACGCCACCGATGTTTGGCAGCTTGTCCATCAGGCCGCCGAGGCCGCCCATGTTCTTCATTTGTTGCAGCTGGTCGCGGAAGTCTTCGAGGTCGAAGCCCTTGCCCTTCTTCAGTTTCTTGGCGAGCTTGTCGGCCTTGTCCTTGTCGAGAGTGGCTTCGGCCTGCTCGATCAGGCTGAGCACGTCGCCCATGCCGAGGATGCGCGAGGCGATACGCTCAGGGTGGAACGGTTCGAGCGCTTCGCTCTTCTCGCCCATACCGATGAACTTGATCGGCTTGCCGGTAATCGAGCGCACCGACAAAGCGGCACCGCCACGGGCATCGCCGTCGACCTTGGTGAGGATCACGCCCGTCAGTGGCAGCGCATCGCCGAATGCCTTGGCGGTGTTCGCCGCATCCTGGCCGGTCATGGCGTCAACCACGAACAGCGTTTCGACCGGGTTGATCGCGGCATGCAGCGCCTTGATCTCGCCCATCATCTCTTCGTCGATGTGCAGACGACCGGCAGTATCGACGATAACCACGTCGATGAACTTCAGCCGGGCTTCTTTAATAGCAGCGTTGGCGATGTCGACCGGCTTCTGGCTCAGGTCGGACGGGAAGAAGGTCACGCCCACTTCGCCGGCAAGCATTTCCAACTGTTTGATGGCCGCCGGACGGTACACGTCGGCCGACACCACCATCACCGACTTCTTCTTGCGCTCTTTAAGGAAGCGCGCCAGCTTGCCGGCGGTAGTGGTCTTACCCGCGCCTTGCAGACCGGCCATCAGCACGACGGCCGGTGGCACGGCGCTGAGGTTGAGGTCTTCGTTGGCAGCGCCCATCAGGCTTTCGAGTTCGGCCTGGACGATTTTCACAAACGCCTGGCCCGGAGTCAGGCTGCGGGACACTTCTGTGCCGACTGCGCGCTCCTTGACCGAGTTGACGAAGTCCTTGACCACAGGCAAGGCGACGTCGGCTTCCAGCAGTGCCATGCGCACTTCGCGCAGGGTGTCTTTAATATTGTCCTCGGTCAGCTTGGCCTTGCCGGTAACGTGGCGCAGCGTCTGCGAGAGACGGTCAGTCAAGTTTTCAAACATGCGCGATCCTTTCAGGCCCTATGGTAGACCGAGGTAATGGCGGCCCAGGCTGTGGTAAATCGCTATTAGAAACAGCGGCCGGCGAGCCTGCGGCGGGGGCAGGTCGCGGATTATAGCGAAGACTGCGCCCATGCACACCCGCTGTCTGGCGCGGGAGTCTTTCGTGGAACGCAGGTGTATGCCAAACTCAGCGCCTTTCGGGCTTGCCTAACAGGATTTATGCTCCCTTTGCCACCCAGTTTGCTACCCAGCCTCGCCGCCGCCCTTTTGTATGCCGCTGCGACTCTCTACCAGGGCACCCGCCTGGCCCAATGCGCCAAGGCCGACAAACGCCTGCTGGTCGGCCTGGGCGTCCTCGCCCTGCTGGCACATGCCGCGAGCCTGTTCACCCATTTGATGACGCCGGTCGGCCTGGGCCTGG
>NZ_JAEILC010000001.1:14239-203172 GCF_016307435.1 Pseudomonas sp. S4_EA_1b
GCACCGTGCAGGTGATCGACGAAGAACCGGGCATTCTCGCCCACATCCTGCTGTCGATCCTGGCCTACGGCATGTTCACCATTGCCGTGTTCCAGTCCCTGCTCCTGCTGTTGCAGGACCACCAGCTCAAGCACAAACACCCATTGGGCCTGATCAAGAACTTCCCACCGCTGCAAACCATGGAGAGCCTGCTGTTCGGCTTCCTGTGGGCCGGTTGGACGCTGCTGTCGCTGTCGCTGATTTCCGGCTGGCTGTTCGTCGAGAACCTGTTCGCCCAGCACCTGGTGCACAAAACCCTGCTGGCCTGCCTGGCGTGGGTGGTGTTCAGCGTGTTGTTGTGGGGCCGCAACCGTCTCGGTTGGCGCGGGCATAAGGCAATCCGCTGGACCCTGGCCGGTTTCTGCTTGCTCATGCTGGCCTATTTCGGCAGCAAGCTGGTTCGCGAATACATCCTGCATATCTGACGGGCAGCGATCATGGACAATTTGCCCCTGGGGCCGATGCTCGCGGTAATCGCCCTGCTGGTGTTATGGGCCGGGCTGTTTACCGCCATAGAAGCCGCCCAGCAACACCTGCTGGCCCTGCGCCCCGGCACGCGCCAGGGCGACAAGGCCGCCGCCCGCCTGAATTTCCCGCGTGACAGCCTGATCTTGTGCAATACGCTGTGCCGTGGGGTGGTGGTCATCCTGTGTACGCTGCTGGCAATTTACGCCTGGGCGGCAAACGGTCCGTGGCTGGGCTGGCTGATTTCTTGCGCGGTCCTCCTGGTGCTGGCCGACTACCTGCCCCGCGCCCTGGCTACCCGTCATCCGCAAGCGGTGCTCGGCTTTGGCAATACGTTGCTGGGCGTGCCACTGAAGCTCCTCTATCCCCTGGCCTGGCTGCTCAATGGCATCAGCCTGATGCTATTGCGCCCCTTCGCCCGCAAGACCGGCGCAGTCAAAAAAAGCGACGAGCCGCTGCCCGATCACGATGACGAAGCGGAGCAGGCAACCGATAAAAGCCAAGCCCACGGCATGCCCGGCATCCACGCCCTGGACAACATCACGGTCAATGACATCCTGGTGCCGCGCAGTGAAGTCGACGGCATCAACCTGGACGAGCTGATCGAAACGATCATCGAACAACTGCGCGCCTCCGAGCGTACGCGCTTGCCGGTGTTCCACAGCGATATCAACCAGGTGCAGGCGGTGTTGAATACGCGGCAGATCCAGCATTTGCTGCCCGACGCCAGCCTGACCAAAGAGGCATTGCTCGCCGCCTGCCACGACCCCTACTTCGTTCCGGAAAGCACGCCGCTGCAGTTGCAACTGCTGAACTTCCACAAGCAGCAGCGTCGTCTGGGCATGGTGGTGGACGAGTACGGTGAAGTGCTGGGGATTGTCACCCTGGAAGACATCCTCGAAGAGATCGTCGGCGAATTCGAAAGCGAGCAAAGCGCGGATAACCCGCACATCCAGGCCCAGCCGGATGGTCGTTACATCATCGACGGCGCCGCCTCGATCCGTGAGCTGAACAAAAGCCTGGGCTGGCACTTACCCAGCGACGGCCCCAAAACCCTCAACGGCCTGGTGACCGAAGCGCTGGAAACCATCCCGGATTGCGCGGTGTGCCTGAAGATCGGGCGTTACCGCCTGGAAATCCTCGAGACCGAAGATAACCGCGTGAGCAAGGTGTTGATCTGGCATACCAGCAGAATGCCTGTCGCCGCATAACTTCTGATCAACCAAAATTAAACGTGGGCCCCTTCTCCACAGGTTGATTTGCACCGTGTCAGGCCTTGTTACAATTCCACGCCCCTTCCTATAATCCCTGCGGCTTATCCAAGCTCTGCCAGACCGCGTGCTACCCGCACTCAGCGCGTCCAGGCATCGATTCACCATGTCCGACCGGTGTTCGCTCCCATCCCGAGCCGCCCCGCGTGCAACCCTGATCCATGGGTGTTCGACCAATAATAATCCGCGTCCAAACGCGCAACGACCGTCAGGGATACCGCCATGAGCACCACCTATAACGAGGCCGCAACAGCCGCCCCGAGCAACTCCACCGCACGGGTCGCTACCGCGAGCATCGTCGGCACTGCCATCGAGTTCTATGATTTCTATATCTACGCCACCGCTGCGGCACTGGTGATCGGCCCGGTGTTCTTCCCGCAGAGTTCGGGCACCGCGCAGATGCTGGCGTCTTTCCTCACTTTCGGTATCGCCTTTATTGCCCGCCCGCTGGGCTCGGCACTGTTCGGCCATTTCGGCGATCGCATCGGCCGCAAGTCCACACTGGTGGCTTCGTTGCTGCTGATGGGCGTGTGTACGACGCTGATCGGCTTGCTACCCGGCTATGACAGCATTGGAGCCTGGGCGCCGATCCTGTTGTGTGTGCTGCGTTTCGGGCAAGGCCTGGGCCTTGGCGGCGAATGGGGTGGCGCGGCGCTGCTGGCCACCGAGAACGCGCCCAAGGGTAAGCGCGCCTGGTTCGGTATGTTCCCGCAACTAGGCCCTTCCATTGGTTTTCTGGCAGCCAACGGCCTGTTTCTGATCCTGGCCATGAGCCTGAGCGACGAACAGTTCCGCAGTTGGGGCTGGCGCATCCCGTTCATCCTCAGCGCCGCGCTGGTGATGGTCGGTTTGTATGCGCGTCTGAAGCTGCATGAAACGCCGGTGTTCGCCAAGGCCGTAGCCAAGCAAGCACCAGTGAAAGTGCCGTTGGTGGAGCTGTTCAGCCAGCATTGGCTGCCAGTGCTGCTGGGCGCCGCGTCGATGGTGGTGTGCTATGCGCTGTTCTACATCACCACCGCATTTTCTCTGAGCTATGGTGTTTCCACCCTGGGTTACAGCCGCGAGACGTTCCTCGGCCTGCTGTGCTTCGCCGTGTTGTTCATGGGCCTGGCCACGCCGATTGCCGCCTTGGCCAGCGACCGCTATGGCCGCAAACCCGTGCTGATCGTCGGTGCGATTCTGGCGATTCTGTCCGGTTTCACCATGGAACCACTGCTGACCCATGGTTCCACCTGGGCCGTGGCCTTGTTCCTGGCATTGGAGCTGTTTCTGATGGGCGTGACGTTCGCACCGATGGGCGCCTTGCTGCCGGAGCTGTTCCCGACCCGCGTGCGTTATACCGGGGCTTCGGCGGCGTATAACCTGGGTGGCATCGTTGGCGCATCGGCCGCGCCGTTTTTCGCGACCAAGCTGGTGGCGATGGGCGGGCTGAGTTATGTGGGTGGATATGTGTCGGCGGCGGCACTGCTCAGTTTGATTGCGGTGCTGTGCCTGAAAGAGACGCGGGATAACGATTTGAACAGGGTGGGCTGATAGGCCGCTATCGGGGGCNNCTTGCCCCCGATGCTTTTAGAGTTCTACAACAACGGCTTTAGAAGCACGGGTAGCCTTGGCCCGAGCCGCTTCAATCGACTCATCCCGCGCCAACGCCACACCCATGCGGCGCTGGCCATTCACTTCTGGCTTACCGAACAGACGCAATGCCGTATCCGGCTCGCTCAATGCCGCGCCGAGATTGGCGAAAGCGGTCTGGGTCGACTGCCCTTCCACCAGGATCACCGCCGACGCCGATGGCCCGAACTGTCGGATCAACGGGATCGGCAGGCCGAGAATGGCGCGTGCGTGCAAGGCGAATTGCGACAGGTCCTGGGAAATCAGGGTTACCAGGCCGGTGTCATGAGGGCGCGGCGATACTTCGCTGAACCACACTTGATCGCCCTTGATGAACAATTCCACGCCGAACAAACCACGTCCGCCCAGAGCCTCGGTCACGGCCTTGGCCACGCGCTCGGATTCGGCCAGGGCAATCGGGCTCATGGCCTGTGGCTGCCAGGATTCCTGGTAGTCGCCTTTTTCCTGACGATGACCAACCGGCGCGCAGAACGTGGTGCCGCCGATATGGCGTACGGTCAGCAAGGTGATTTCGTAGTCGAAATCGATAAAGCCTTCGATGATCACCCGGCCTTTACCGGCACGTCCGCCTTCCTGGGCATAGTCCCAGGCTTTCTGCACGTCATCGGCGCTGCGCAACAGGCTCTGGCCCTTGCCCGACGAACTCATCACCGGCTTGACCACACACGGGAAGCCCAGGTCCTGAACGGCCTTGCTGTAGTCCTCGAAGGTGTCGGCGAAGTGGTACGGCGAGGTCGGCAGGTCCAGTTCCTCGGCGGCCAGGCGACGGATGCCTTCACGGTTCATGGTCAGCGACGTGGCGCGCGCGGTCGGGATCACGGTGAAGCCTTCGGCCTCCAGCTCCACCAACGTAGCGGTGGCGATGGCTTCGATTTCCGGCACGATGAAGTGCGGTTTTTCCGCTTCGATCACCGCACGCAAGGCGGCGCCGTCAAGCATATTGATCACATGACTACGATGGGCCACCTGCATGGCCGGCGCATTGGCGTAACGATCCACGGCAATCACTTCAACGCCCAGGCGTTGCAGTTCGATTACCACTTCCTTGCCCAGTTCACCGCAGCCACACAGCAAAACGCGGGTCGCGGTTGGCGACAATGGAGTTCCGATTCGGGTCATCTCAGGTCCTCAGGGGAGCGGATCATGGGGAGAAAGGCCGGCATTTTACATGAACTGTAAAAATTGGCCTCAGTTGGCGACCGCCCGTTTGCGCACGCGCCAGGCCATGATCAGCCACACCGCAGTGACCCCGGCGAATTTCGACACCAGCGCGGTGCCCACCACCATCGGCGTCAACGCGCCGATCAGGCCGAAGAAGATAAACGTATCGAGGGGGATGCTCAGCGCCGAACTTATCCACAGGCGATCGTGGAGCGGGCGCTTGGTGATGGTGAATACCAGCCAGTCGATGCACTCGGACACCGCGAATGCCGTGGCACTGGCCAGGGCGATGGACGGGTCGGAGGTGATATAGGACAGCACCAGCGCGGCCAGCATGGCGATGATCGCACCGTGGCCGAAGCGGGTTTGCACCATGTCGCGAAGGATAAACACCAGGCCACCCCAGGCGGACCAGATCACATCCAGGTGAGGGGCGGTGGAGAAGGCGAAGTTGATCAGCACGACGCTGCTGATATAGGCGATCAGGAAGAGCATGGCGGGATGGGCCCTGTGTATAAGGGGCACAGGGTACTTCACATTAAGACAGATGTCGTCTGGGGGGCCTTATCGGGGGCAAGCCCCTCCCACACGCTTTCAAATGTGGGAGGGGGCTTGCCCCCGATAGCAATAGTTCAGGCGCCAGATTTACCAGAAGCCATAAACACCAACCCATTCGCCAAGGCCCGCTCATGGCACAAGCCCAACACTACCCGGCGCTCGGCATTAGCCATGCGACTCCAACGCGTGATTTCATCCACGGTGCGCTGGCAGCCGGTACAGATGTCGTCATCATCCAGCGCGCAAATGCTCACGCAGGGCGATGCAACAGGTCGTTCAACTGCACTCATTCTTCCTGCTCAGCCAGGTCACGGGCATAACGCTGCGAATTGTGTACATAGTGCGCGGCACTGGCCTCTAGCATCCTCTTCTGCGCCTCGGTCAGCTCACGCACCACTTTGCCCGGCGACCCCATCACCAGCGAGCCATCGGGAATCTCCTTGCCTTCGCCGATCAGCGAGTTGGCGCCGATGATGCAATGCTTGCCAATCTTCGCGCCGTTGAGCACCACCGCATTGATGCCGATCAGGCTGTAATCGCCGACGGTGCAGCCGTGCAACATGGCGTTATGGCCGATGGTCACGCCGGTGCCGAGGGTCAGCGGGTAGCCCATGTCGGTGTGCATCACGCTGCCATCCTGCACGTTGCTGTTCTTGCCGATCAGGATCAGTTCGTTGTCGCCGCGCAATACCGCGTTGAACCAGACGTTGGCGCCCTCCTCCAGTTTGACCTTGCCCACCAGCGTGGCGTTGGGCGCCACCCAGCTGTGTGGATGGGTCTCGACGCGGGCATCGCCCAGGCGGTATTTCATGGTGTTCCCTCACGGCGTTGCCATTGAATGGATGGCTTATTTATGGATAAAGCTCTTGGGCGGCTGGTGCAGGCTGATCTGCGCGTCGTCATAGAGCAGGTTGATCAGCTCGACGATCATGATCGCCGTCAGCCCCCAAATCTTGTATTCACCGAAACGGTAGCTGGGCACGTACCAACTGCGGCCCTGGTAATCGATTCGGTGGGTATGCTCCCGCGGGTCCTGTCGGAAAAAATCCAACGGGACGCTGAAGACCGCGGCAATCTCGGCATCGTTGGCCAGGTACTCCACGTAATCCGGAATCACACCTACGTAGGGGGTGACGCGGATACCGTGCAAGGAGATCAGCGGACTGAGTGGCCCGATGACCTCCACCAGGCCCGGCGCCAAGCCGATTTCTTCTTCGGCTTCACGCAGGGCGGTAAAGACCAGGTCCGGGTCTTCCGGGTCGCGACGCCCGCCGGGAAAGGCCACTTCGCCACCATGGGTCGACAGGCCGCTGGCGCGCAGGGTCAGGATCAGCTCAGGTTCGTCACTGCGGGTAATCGGCACCAGCACGGCGGCCTCGGGGAAACGTCCGTCGGTCTCCAACGTGTGCGGCGTGTGGTTGCTTACCCGGCGAAGTAGCTCGTCCAGCATGAGTCATCTCGATCTGTTGGCTACCTGGCATCATGCACCAAAGCGTGCAGGCGCCCAACCCCAAAACCATGACCGTGTCGCGAAACGACAACTTGCAGGAACGCCTGACCCCAAGCCAAGATGGATGGACTTTCCAGGAACCCCAGCATGAAATTCTGCAGCCAGTGCGGTAAACCGGTGACCCAACGCATTCCCGACGGCGACGCGCGCCTGCGCTATGTGTGCGATCACTGTTCGACCATTCATTATCAGAACCCCAACATCGTCGCCGGCACCGTGCCGGTGTGGGGCGATCAAGTGCTGTTGTGCCGCCGCGCCATCGAGCCGCGCCTGGGTTACTGGACCCTGCCCGCCGGTTTCATGGAGAACGGCGAAACCGTGGAACAGGCCGCTATGCGCGAAACCCTGGAGGAAGCCTGCGCCCGCGTACGGGACTTGAGCATCTATACCTTGATCAATGTGCCGCATATCAGCCAGGTGCATATTTTCTACCGTGCCGAGCTGATCGACCTGGACTTCGCCGCCGGCGCCGAAAGCCTGGAAGTGAAGCTGTTCGCCGAGGCTGACATCCCTTGGTCCGAGCTGGCTTTCCGCACCGTCGGGCGTACCTTAGAATGCTTCTTCGCTGACCGCCGCCAGCACGCCTACCCAGTGCGCAGCGAGTCGGTGCCGCCACTTGCCAAACCCGCCCAATAACAACGGCAGACGGCCTTCAAAGGGAAATCGTTTCAATGCGTTGGTTGCTTGCTCTGTTCTGCCTGTCGTTCGCCATGTTGTCGTCAGCCTCCACCCTGCAAACCGCGAGCGGTAAAACGGTCGAGAAGGTGCTGGTGCTCAAGTCCGCTCATCAATTGCAGTTGATCAATGACGGCAAGCCTTTCAAGACTTATCGCATTTCCCTGGGCAAAAACCCCAAAGGCCACAAACTGATCGAAGGCGACCGCCGTACCCCCGAAGGGCTGTACTGGATCGACTGGCGCAAGACCAGCGAGCGCTTCAACCTGGCCATGCACATTTCCTACCCCAATATCAGCGATGCCGCACGCGCGCGCCGTGAAGGCGTGAAGCCCGGCAGCATGATCATGATCCACGGCACCCCCGACACCGAGGACTACCCGGAGCAGTGGTTTCATACCCTGGACTGGACCGACGGCTGCATCGGCATGCGCAACGTCGACATGCGCGAAGTCTGGAACCTGGTCAAAGACGGCACCCTGATCGAGATCCGGCCGTAACCGTCGACCGCTCGTAAAATAATTCAAAAACTTCTATCGCCCCTGACGAGGCCTAACGGTGAATACCAGTTCACCGCGCGGGCCTGTGCATTTCTGCGCGCCACAAAGACCTCTCTAATACCACTTACCAAACAGCACCAATATCGCGCCCTAAATCATGGATTCGCACCGTTTTGGCAGCATTGACATGGTATTTAAGTGGTATTAGCTTGCGCCCCATACCGAGTGCCAAAACACCAATAACCGCATCGGACACCTCACAAATGAACCACATCCTCACCCTGCGCCCCGACGACAAACAATCCACGCCGCTGTACCTGCAATTGGCGCGCAATCTGGAGGCCGCCATTCATGCCGGTCGATGGACGTCCGAACAAGCGCTGCCGTCGGAGCGAACTCTCAGTGAGCAGTTGAGCATTTCGCGGGTTACTGCGCGCAAGGCGCTGGAAGTGTTGCTCAGCCAGGGCCTGATCCGCCGCAGCCAGGGCTCCGGGACGTTTATCACGCCGCGCCTGGAGCAGCCGTTGTCGCGCCTGTCGGGGTTCAGCGAGATGTTGCGCCTCAAGGGGTTCGTGCCCAGCTCACAGTGGCTGGAGCGCGAGATCACCCCGCCGACCCATGAAGAACTGATCCGCCTGGGCCTGTCGCCCACCGACAAAGTCGCGCGGCTCAAGCGCCTGCGTAAGGCCGATGACACGGTGATGGCGATCGAGATGACCACCCTGCCCGCCAGCGTACTGCCACAGCCGCAGTCCGTCGGCAACTCGCTGTACGAATACCTGGACGGCGTCAACAAACCCATCATGCGCGCGCTGCAGCATATTCAGGCGATCAACGCCTCGGACGAGTTCGCCAACCTGGTAGGCATCGCCCCCGGCACCGCCATGCTGCTGATGACCCGGGTCGGCTACACCGCCGACAACACACCGATCGAAATCACCGACACCTACTGTCGCAACGACTACTACGACTTCGTCGCCGAACTTCGACGTTAAAACGCCGCGCGGCACCGACGTTGCGACCCCTTGCGAGACACAGAGAACTGCCCATGTCCGAAGACAATATCCTTACGCCCCAAGGCTGGGTGCGCGGCCGCCTGGTGCACGAGCACGGCAAGGTCATCGCCGTCCACGGCCAGCCGTGCGACCCGGCCGACAACGACCTGCCCTACCTGCTGCCCGGTTTTATCGACCTGCATGTACACGGCGGTGGCGGCAAGGACATCATGGAAGGCGTTACGGCCTTCGAGACCATCACCCGCACCCATGTGCGCTTCGGCACCACCTCGTTGCTGGCCACCACCATGACCGCACCGGTGGATGAAATCTCCAGTGTCCTCGGCCAACTCGGTGCGTTCTGCGAGCAACGCCCCGTTGGCTGCGCCCGGGTGCTTGGGGTGCATCTGGAAGGGCCCTACATCAATCCAGGAAAACTCGGCGCCCAACCCAACTTCGCCCACACCGCGCTGATGGCCGAAGTGGAAGCCTATCTGCGACTGGCGCCGATCCGGGTGATCACTATTGCTCCGGAAATCGCCGGCCATGACGGCCTGATCCGCGCCCTCAGCCAACGCGGCGTGCGCATGCAGATCGGTCACACCCTGGGCAGCTATGAAGAGGGCGTTGCGGCCCTGGCCGCCGGCGCTACCAGCTTCACCCATTTGTACAACGCCATGAGCCCCCTGCATCACCGCGAACCCGGCATTGTCGGCGCCGCGCTGGCCCATGCCACCTACGCCGAATTGATCCCGGATTTGCTGCACGTACACCCCGGCGCCATCCGCGTGGCGTTGCGGTCGATCCCGTGCCTGTACTGCGTCACCGACTCCACCGCCGCCGCCGGCATGCCCGACGGTGAGTACAAGCTGGGCAGCCACACCGTGACCAAATGCCTGGGCGGCGTGCGTCTGGCCGACGGCACCCTGGCCGGCAGCACCCTGACCATGGATCAGGCGCTGCGCAACCTGGTGAAGATCGGCCTGCCGCTTCACGAAGCCTCGCAGCGCCTGTCGCAATTCCCCGCGGATTACCTGGGCCTGGAAGAACGCGGCCGCCTGCAACCCGGCAGCTTTGCCGACTGCGTGCGCCTGGACCGTTCCCTGCACCTCACTGACGTAATGGTCGAAGGAGACACCATTGACTTCAAAAATGCTTGAAGAGGCCCTGGCCTCCGCTGACGCGGTTGCCGCGCAGTTGCAACGTTTGGATCCGTTGCTGGAAGAGATTGCCGGTCGCCTGCGTCGCCAGCCGCCGCAAGTGGCGATGACCATCGCCCGCGGCAGCTCCGACCATGCCGCCAGTTACTTCGCCTACTTGGCCATGCAGCATGTGGGTGTGCCGGTGGCGTCGTTGCCGATGTCGGTGGTCACGTTGCTGCAAGCGCCGTTGAAGGTCAGTGGCCAGGTGGCGTTCGGGTTTTCCCAATCGGGCCAGAGCCCGGATCTGGTCAACAGCCTGCGCCTGCTGCGCAAGCGTGGCGCCTTGAGCATCTCGTTGGTCAATGCCGAAGATTCGCCCCTGGAAGCCGCGTGCGAATTCCACGTACCGCTGTGCGCCGGGCCGGAACTGAGTGTCGCCGCCACCAAGAGTTTTATCGCCACCCTCAGCGCCACGGCGCAGTTGATCGGCCACTGGAACCAGGAAGCCGAGCTGCTGCGCGCCTGCCGCGCATTGCCCGATGAATTGCGCGCCGCCGCCAAGCAGGATTGGACCCCCGCCATCAACGCCCTGCGCGACAGCCAACGCCTGATGGTGATCGGTCGTGGCGCCGGTTTCGCCATTGCCCAGGAGGCCGCGCTCAAGCTCAAGGAAACCTCGGCGATCCAGGCCGAAGCCTTCAGCAGCGCCGAAGTACGTCACGGCCCGATGGCCTTGATCGATGACAACTACCCGCTGTTGGTGTTCGCCCCGCGCGGCGCCGAGCAGGCTGGTCTGCTGAGCTTGGCCGCCGACATGCGCCAACGCGGCGCCCGCGTGCTGCTGGCCGCGCCGGACGATATCGCCGAACGCGACCTGACCCTGAGCCGCGCCGAACACCCGAGCCTGGACCCGATCCTGGCGATCCAGAGTTTCTACGTGATGGCGGCCGGCCTGGCGGTGGCGCGAGGCATGGACCCGGACCAGCCGCGCCACCTGAGCAAAGTCACCCGCACCCACTGAGTCACTTGCCGTGTTTTCCTGATGAGTACCGTGCCCATGTCCAATAACAACAATGACCTGACCCTCAGCGCCCCTTTAAGCGGGCCGGTGCTGGCCCTGGGCAACGTGCCCGACGAGGTATTCGCCAGCGGTGCCATGGGCGACGGCCTGGCCATCGATCCGCTGAACGATTGCCTGCACGCGCCGTGCGACGGCGAGATCATCCAAGTAGCCCGCACCGGCCATGCGCTGACGATCCGCGCCGACAACGGCGCCGAACTGCTGATGCACGTGGGCATCGACACGGTGGCGCTCAACGGCCAGGGCTTTGCCCTGCGCGTAGAACAGGGCGCGCGGGTCAGCCGGGGCCAGGTGTTGCTGCAGTTCGACCTGGACCGTGTCGCACGCCACTGCAAAAGCCTGATCAGCCTGATCATCCTCACCAATGGCGAGCACTTCCAATTGCGTCCGCTGGGGATTGACTCGGTCAAGGTCGGCGAGCCGTTGATGCAGATTACGGCGCGCGCGGCCGCTTCGGTGCGCACGGCTGTGGACAACAGCGACGCTGAAGCCAGCGCCCAGGTGCGCGTCACGCATCGGGGCGGTTTGCATGCGCGTCCGGCGGCGCTGATCCGCAAGGCGGCGCAGGGGTTCAGCAGCCAGTCACGCCTGCATTTCGCCGGGCACTCGGCGGCGTGCGACAGCTTGATGGGCGTGATGGGGCTGGGCGTGGAAGAAGGCGACGAGGTGCGCGTGACATGCCGCGGCAAGGATTGCGAAGCCGCACTGCAAGCGTTGGTGACGGCGCTGTCCCAGCCTATCGGCGATGCCCCTCACGCGCCGGCCGCCGCCGCGCCCGTGCGGGTCACTGCCGAGGCCGGCGTGCTGCAAGGCGTGTGCGCGGCGCCCGGGCTGGTGTGCGGGCCGCTGTTGCGCATGGCCGGTGTGGAGCTGGCGCCCGATCCCGGCAATCATCAAGCCGATGAACAATTGCAGCGTCTGGACGCGGCGCTGGAACAAGTACGCGGCGAAATCCGCACCACCCTGGCACAGGCCCGCCACCGTAAAGCCGTGGAGGAAGAAGAGATCTTCTCCGCCCATTTGGCCTTGCTGGAAGACCCCGCGTTGCTGGACGCCGCCAACGCCGCCATCGAACGCGGCAGCGCGGCCACCCACGCCTGGCGCGATGCGATCCAGGCCCAGTGCCAGGTGTTGCTGGGCTTGGGCAAGCCGCTGTTCGCCGAACGCGCCAATGACCTGCGCGACCTGCAGCAACGGGTGCTACGTGCATTGCTTGGCGAAGCCTGGCAGTTCGAACTGCCCGCCGGGGCCATCGTCAGCGCCCATGAACTGACCCCATCGGACCTGCTGCAATTGAGTGCACAACACGCGGTGGGCCTCTGCATGGCCGAAGGCGGCGCCACCTCCCATGTGGCGATCCTCGCCCGAGGCAAAGGGCTGCCGTGTGTGGTCGCCCTCGGCGCCGAAGTGCTCGACGTGCCCCAAGGCCAACGGGTGGTGCTCGACGCGGCCAATGGGCGCCTCGAATTGGCGCCCAGCGAGACACGTCACGCCGAAGTGCATCGGATTCGCGACGCGCAAAAACGGCGGCGCCAGCAGCAACAAACCCAGGCACACCAGCCGGCGCAGACCCGCGACGGGGTGAGCATTGAAGTGGCGGCCAATGTCGCCTCCAGCGCCGAGGCACAGGTAGCGTTCGAGAACGGTGCCGATGGCGTCGGCCTGCTGCGCACCGAATTCCTGTTCGTCGACCGTCGCACCGCGCCGGATGAGCAGGAGCAACGCCAGGCCTATCAAGCGGTGCTGGATGCCATGGGCGACAAATCGGTGATCATCCGCACCATCGATGTGGGCGGTGACAAACAGCTCGACTATCTGCCGCTGCCGGCGGAAGCCAACCCGGTGCTGGGCTTGCGTGGTATTCGCCTGGCCCAGGTACGGCCCCAATTGCTCGATCAACAACTGCGCGCGCTGTTGCAAGTCGCGCCGCTGGGGCGTTGCCGCATCCTGCTGCCGATGGTCAGCGAAGTCGACGAACTGCTGCACATCCGCCAGCGTCTCGACCACCTGTGTATGGAGCTGGAACTGAGCGTGCGTCCGGAACTGGGCGTGATGATCGAAGTGCCTGCCGCCGCGCTATTGGCCGAGCAACTGGCCCGGCATGCGGATTTTCTCTCCATCGGCACCAACGACCTGTCCCAGTACACCTTGGCCATGGACCGCGACCACGCGGGGCTCGCGGCCCGCGTTGATGCCCTGCACCCGGCGCTGTTGCGCCTGATCGCCCAAACCTGCGCCGGCGCGGCCAAGCACGGGCGTTGGGTTGGCGTGTGCGGCGCCCTGGCCTCCGATCCACTCGCCACCCCGGTACTGGTGGGGCTGGGGGTCAGCGAGCTGTCCGTCAGCCCGCTTCAAATAGCCGAGATCAAAGACCGCGTCCGCCATCTGGAGGCGGCGCACTGCCGGCAACTGAGCCAAGGGCTGCTCGACCTGAGCAGTGCCGCGGCCGTTCGCCAAGCCTGTCAACGCCACTGGCCGCTGAGCTGACAACAACAAGAAAAAGGGAGACATGCCATGTACCAGCACTTTATCGAAGGCCTGCAACGCTTGGGCCGTGCACTGATGCTGCCGATTGCGATCCTGCCGATCGCCGGCCTGCTGCTGCGCCTGGGCGACACCGACCTTCTGAACATTGCGGTGATGCACGATGCCGGTCAGGCGATTTTCGCCAACCTGGCGCTGATCTTCGCCATCGGTATCGCCGTGGGTTTTGCCCGCGACAATAACGGCACCGCCGGCTTGGCCGGGGCCATCGGTTATCTGGTGATGATCTCCACCCTCAAGGTGATGGACACCACGATCAACATGGGCATGCTCGCCGGTATCGCCAGCGGCTTGATGGCCGGGGCGCTGTACAACCGCTTCAAGGACATCAAGCTGCCGGAGTACCTGGCGTTTTTCGGCGGCCGGCGGTTCGTGCCGATTGTTACCGGGTTCTCCGCCGTGGGCTTGGGCGTGGTGTTCGGCCTGATCTGGCCACCGATCCAGCATGGCATCAACAGCTTCGGCGTACTGCTGATGGAAAGCGGCAGCCTCGGCGCATTCGTATTCGGCGTGTTCAACCGCCTGCTGATCGTCACCGGTCTGCACCACATCCTCAACAACATGGCCTGGTTCGTGTTCGGCAGTTTTACCGACCCGGCCACCGGCGCGGTGGTCACTGGCGACCTGACCCGCTACTTTGCCGGCGACCCCAAGGGCGGCCAGTTCATGACCGGCATGTTCCCGGTGATGCTGTTCGGCCTGCCCGCCGCATGCCTGGCGATGTACCGCAACGCTTTGCCGGAGCGGCGAAAGGTCATGGGCGGGATTTTCCTGTCGATGGCCCTGACATCGTTTCTGACCGGGGTGACCGAGCCGATCGAATTCGCCTTCATGTTCCTCGCGCCATTTTTGTACCTGATCCATGCGGTACTGACGGGTCTGTCGATGGCCGTCACCAATATGTTGAACATCCACCTCGGCTTTACCTTCTCCGGTGGCTTTATCGATATGGTGCTGGGTTGGGGCAAGTCCACCAATGGGTGGTTGGTGGTCCCGGTCGGCTTGGCGTATGCGCTGATCTACTACAGCGTGTTCAGCTATTGCATCCGCCGCTTCAACCTGAAAACGCCGGGGCGTGAAGATATCCAAGCCGCGCCGACGCAAACCCTGACCGACAACCAACGCGCCAGCGCCTACATCCGCGCCCTGGGCGGCGCGGACAACCTGCTCAGCGTCGGCGCCTGCACCACCCGCCTGCGCTTGGACATGGTGGATCGCAACAAAGCGCTGGATGCCGACCTCAAGGCGCTGGGCGCCATGGCCGTGGTGCGCCCCGGCAACGGTGGCAGCCTGCAGGTGGTGGTCGGGCCGATGGCCGATAGCATCGCCGATGAAATTCGCTTGGCCATGCCGTCATTCGTCGCTACCGCACCGGTGGCAGCGGCACCTGTGGATAAACCGAAAGCCGTGAATGAGCAGCACGCCGAGCAATGGCTGAACGCCTTGGGCGGACGCGCGAATGTGCGCCAACTGGAAGCGCTGGCCATGACCCGCCTGCGGGTGGTGCTGGGCGATGATTCAGCCTTGTCCGAAGCGCAACTGACGGCGCTGGGCTGCCAGGGCATCAGCCAGCTCGACAGCGGCGTTTGGCACCTGCTGGTCGGTGACAAGGCAGCCGGATTGGGCGAGGCGCTGGAACGCCTGACCCGCCCGCTCAACGCCTGACCGGCGGGGGGCACCACTGACTTATCTACAGCCCGTTCACGGCGCCATTCTCCAAGCTAAGGGTTCTTTCCCTCAGCATGGAGAATGTGCCCGTGAGCACGTCCAGCCCCCCTATTGCCCCGACGTTCGATGAGATAAAGGCCTACCTCAATCAAATCGGCCAGCATCTGCTCGAATCCCCCACACTGTTGATCCCGGAGAAAGCCCCCTCGCCTGACCTGCGTTATCTCGAACGCTTGAACGGGCTGATCCGTGGTGCCCGCCGGCAATATCTTGAACATGCGCGTGTCCACTACGGAACACTGCGCGACAGCGATCTGCGCAGTGAAGCAGGACAAGCCTTGCTCGCCACCCTCAAGGCCAACCTCGATACCCGGTTGCGACAACTGGATCTGGCCCACCAGATCGACGGCAAGCCGCGCAAATCCTTTATGACCTTCGACGCCGGCTTCATCGCCCTGACCCACGAAGCCAAGCTCGGCGTGCAGGATCGGCTGTTGCACCCGCAAGAAGGCGCGATGCTTGAAAAGGTGTCGCTGTACCCGACCTTGCGCCCGGGGCTGTATGCGTTGCGCTTCAGCTATCAGGAGCAGACCGTCGAGCTGGCCGGTGCGTTTGTGGTGACCGAAAAAAACCATCCCGTGCCGAGCAGCCTCACCGCCCCGCAGGATGTCGGCCAGGTGCTGCTGTTCACTCCAGCGCGGGGCGTCGAGTCATTCGATTCATTGGCGCTGCTGGACAGACGCCTGCACCAGCAGTTCGAACACCCCGCCAGCACCGAGGAATTCAGGGCGCTGCTGCCAGTGCGCTACCAAGCGCTGGGTAGCAGCGGAATCTGGCCGCTGACGCTGTCGCCCATCAGCGATAAGCCGCTGTTCGAGCACGTCAACGAAGTGCTGATCGACCGGCGCACCCTGGACATCGAGCGCGCGTTAAGCCTTGTGGACAACCCGGACCAGAACGCCGCGCAACTCATTGAGGCTGTCGAGCATGCCATCGAGGCCGCCCTGCCCGACCTCACCGCCCGCCTTGAACTGCGAGCCCAGACCCTGCTCGAACGCTGCCTGCGTTACAGCGCGCCGGACTGGTACCGCAGCGCCAGCGAGGTTGCGCGCAGCACCCTGGCCGAGCGCCTCAAGGGCTACGATCAGGCGCGCCGGGCAATGCTGGAGGTGTTGAACCCGGCCACCACCCCCCGCACGCTGGCACGCTATCAATGGCTGGAACGGCTGGCGGACGAGTTGGACATCCACGACCTGGAACCCCAGCACCTGCTGGTCAGCACCCGACGCTTCGTCCCCAATGTCGGCCATTACGATCACGACCGCACGCTGATCGAGCTGGCCTTGCGCGGCCTGCACACCGACGATGAAAAGCCGGGCTCCGACTTCCTCGCCAACACCGTCCTCACTTACAAGGATGCGCCCCTGCCAGCGGCCTATCAGGATCTGAACGTCGCCTGGCTGGCGCAGCAAATGGCCACCCTGCAACCGCGCCTGGACTTCGCCGATGCGCAACGCGATCTGCATGGCCGGGCAGAAGTGCGGCGCGCGGTTGAGCACATGCTCGATCAACGTATCGTCGCATTGGCGTATATCGCCCACCTGCAAGGTCATCTGCTGGAGAGCGACCTGCAACTGCTTGAGCGTCTGCGCGAAGGCACCGACCCGCAGCTCAGCGCCGCCACCGTGGGGGCCAATACCCTGTCGCTGCACGGCGCACAGCTTCAGGACCTGTGGGTGCTGCGCCGTACGAACGCCAGCGGCGTCGTGGACCGCGTGCTGCTGTGCACCCCTGAAGCGCCGCGCGACCAGCAATTCAAGGCCTTCGACACGGAACGGGCCTGCCAGCAACATATCCTCGGCTGGACCCTGGACAACGGCCTGAAGGCCGCGCCGGGGAGCATGACCGATTACCTGATCACCCGCGTGCCGCTGCGTTTTCGCGCGGCCATGCAGCACGTATTAAGCAACCTGAGCCTCAAATACCACGCCGAGGAATACAAAGAGGTCACCTTCAGCACCACCGCCAGCCACGCCGAATGCCTGCAAGCGATGTCGCGCCATGTGCTGTCGGCGCGTATCGACGACTATGCGTTCAGCACCCCGAACTGGTACCGCTCGACCACCGATGAGGTGCGCAAACAACTGGTGACCGCCGCCGAGGACGCCGAAGGGGCGCTGCAGGCCTACCACGAACATCCGCTCTCGGAGGCTAATTTCCACAGCTTCAACACCTACCTCCATGACCAGGCCCGACAACGCTTGAATGGCCTGCTGGGCCGCCCAGGGAATGACGTCGACCCGGATACCGTCTGGGTCTATGCCCCGCCGACATTAGTTCTTGCCTCGCGCCCCGAACCAATGACCTACACCCAATTGTTTCGCGACGGCTACGCCGACGGGGTGGGCTTTCTCGATGAGAAATTTTCCCGCTCGGCCACCTTCAGGGGCCCGGAGGGTATCGACCTGAGCGCACTGACCGCCGAAAAGGTCGCGCGCTCGGTCACAGGGGTGTGGATCGGTCAGCGCTATACAGACAAAGTCAGACGCGAGCTGCTGAATGCCGAAAGCCCGGCCTATGACTTCCGGCGCAATGCCATTCTGGCCATCACCCAACGCCAGTTGCTCAGTGCCGCCATCGAAGCGCAGCTCAAAGGCGACATCGCCGGGGTGGACCTGAATTGGCTGAAAAAAAGCATCGCCAGCCTGGGCGACACCACCGTGCAAACCCGCAAGACCTACGCCATCCACCGTTTGATGATCGATGGCGATTGGGTGATCGACACCTACCTGTTCAGCCACGCCGACAACCCGGTCCTGCTGTACACCCCGCAAGCGCCCGACGGCATCAGCTTTCGCGAGGCTCGGCTGTTCAATTACCTGCTCAAGACCCAGCCCGGCTGGATCGGCTACCTGGTCAACCGGGTCGGCGTTCAATCCCAGGCGCGAGTGCGCAGCTTTCTGGAAGAAGCGCGGCGCCTGCTGCCCGCGCACTTGGATAGAACCAGCCTCAGTCCGGCGCGCTACGACGCCATAGCCGGCGTGCCGCCTGTTACCGACCTGCGCCAGCTGCTGTACAACATGAAACTGCAACGCAAGATCGACAACGTCACGGGCACCACGGTAAACCGCACGCAAATGGTAACCGGCATTCTCTGGACCTGTGTGGAATGGGTCACCGCTATCGCCACCGCGCCCTACCCGGTGCTGAGCCTGAGCACCGGCATGTTGCTGGCTTTCAAGGACGCCATGCTCGCCCTGCACGCCTATCACCAGGGCGACACCGGCGCGACACTGGAACACCTGGCCGGGTACCTGTTCAACAGCGCCGGCGCGGTGTTCACCGACTTGCGCCCGGTATTGCGCGGCCTCAGGCCGACTGGCAAACCGTTGCGTCTGGCCGCAGCCAAGAACGAACACCTGCGCGCCATGAAATTGATCCGGCAACTGGAGCCCGCCCCTGCGGTGCCCGCCAACATGCAGCCGGTGATGTTCGAAGGGCAAGCCTTGTGGGCGAGCCGTACGCCGGATGTGATCGGGCGCTATTTGCTGTATCGGCTCGATCCGCTCAGCGGCAAGTTGGTCTCGACCACCCGCGTGGCCGCCCCCAATGCCGAGGGCGTCTGGCATCGTACCGGAGTGGCCGGCGGCGGCCCGAAATATGAAGCGCTGCCAGAGACACCCCAACCGTTTGCCCAGTATGAAATGCCGGAGAAACACTGGCGCGACCTGACGACGGTGATCAACCCGAACGTGCGCGAAGAACTCATACGGCTGGGCCGCGAACGCGACGTGCCGGCTTATACGGTGTTGTCGTCCGCGGCCGACAGCGTGAAACACTTGCAGCCGGTTTACGTGCAGAAAGTCGAGCGGCTGATCAAGGATGCGCGCAATTTTTTCCGATTCCTCGACCCGATCCCCACCCGCGCGCCCGCGCCGCCCATAGAGGCCGGCACAACCTTCAGGCAACTGCTCGACAGCGATGTGTTCGCCGGCAACAAGAACCTGGTCATTGGGGCGGTACCCGGCTCCATCGCCAGTAAACAGGTGCTGATGCAACAGATGGACGCCCTGATCGAAAAAGGCTTCAAGCGCCTGTACGTGGAATACCTGCCGGGGGACGTGTTCCGGCCGAAACTGGAGAAATTCAACAAGGGCCAGTCCTGGCGGCACATCCAGCAGCATATGCGGAGTATCGACAGCGCCTTCGGCATCGCCGACGACGCCGAGTTTTCCTACGCTGCCCTGCTAGGTAAAGCGCAGGAAAAAAAGGTGCAAATCTGCGCCCTCGATGCCACGACGTCCTATCAACTCGAAGACTCGCTGACCCTGCTCGGTAATACGCCGTCCACCACGCCACGGGGCAATGACCTGAGAAACTTCTACTCCCATAAAGTGATTCAAGCCGACAGCGTCGACGCCATGGATGAACGCTGGGTGGCCTTGGTCGAATCGTCCCGGATGCGCAGCTTCAATCAAACCCCGGGGCTGGCCGACCTGCACAATGCGGTGGCGTTGCGCATCGACGACGTAGGTGCGAACCAACCTGTCGGCCTTTGGCTGGATACTCCCGGCGCGATTCCCGGCGATGGACTGGCCAAGGCCGATTACCATATGACCCTGCACACCGGCTACAAAGCCCCCCAACCCAGTATCGCGGAGAGTGCACCCCAGCCCGGTCACTTCAGTGAGTTCGACATTGCGCCCACCTTCAGGGACGACATCGCCAGCCTGGCCGAACACCCCAGGGGCCTGGACACGCGTTACGCCCCCAGCGGTGCCCGCAGTCGTGCAGCATTCGATGCCTTTGTGGCGCTACGCACGCAGTTGAAGGCCAAGGCCCGAGCGTTTTTTGCCGACTATCACGCCACGCCCCGACCGGAACTGCCGCACCTGAGAACGGACACCACACCGGAAGCTTTCCTCAAGCAGGTCAGTGACAGCACGTTCTCGGGGCTGGTGATTGGCGAAGCCCACTCGGCCCAGGCCAGCAAAGCGTTCCTGCGCAAACAGATGAAGACCCTCAAGCAACAAGGCTTCAAAACCTTATATGTCGAGCACCTGCTGACCGACCTGCATCAGGCACAACTGGACCTGTTCCATCGCACCCAGCGCCTGCCCGACGGGCTCAAGGCTTACCTCAAGCGCCAGGACAGCGGGCATATGCCGCTGTACCGAGGCCCTAACAGTTATTCCGAAGTGATTCAGGCCGCCGGCAAATACGGCATTCGCGTTCGCGCCCTGGACTGTACCGCCAGCTATCACGTCAAAGGCCTGGAGGGCATCACCGATCGCAATCAACTGTTCAGCTATTTTGCCGCTCAGGTAATCAAGGCAGACCAGACGGCCCATGGCCCGCACAAATGGGTGGCGTTCGTGGGCAGCGGCCACACCAATACTCAGCTCGGGGTGCCGGGGCTGGCCGAATTGCAGGGCGCCATCAGCCTGCATATTCGCGACGTCGCGCCCACCCTGTCGCGCAGCCTGCATCGCGGTTATTGGGAGACGGACATTCAGGGCGCCTACTGGATTGCCGTGCGTAGCGACTTCAAGCTGGACGTCGGTATCGCAGGTACCCAGACACCCCTGCCCTTTGCTGCCGCAGACCGCTCGAAACTGACTCGACCCGGTTTCTTTCTGGTGGAACGCCCATCAGCCGCCGAAACCAACATCCTGCACCGCTCCCGTAGCGGCGAGATCGTTTCCACGCCCATCCAGGTGGATGACAACGGGCTGTTTTTCATCGACCGCTGGAACATGAAAGAACAGCGCTTCGAGTTCCAGAACACCCTGATCGAAGCCTTGAGGGAAGAGGTGAAACTGACACCGGCCCCCTGAACACCGGCCACAAAAAACCCGCCGACCATAAAGGCTCGGCGGGTTGCTTGGAGTGGCTGCCGGCAGATCAGAAATCCGCCAACGACCACACTTCATACGCAGGTGTTTCGTAGGGATGGCTGAGCTTTAACGCAGCCACTGCGGCTACGATCAAATCGTCCGCCACCACCATCTCAACTTTCCACTCATCGACCACTTCAACCTCGCCGACTTGCCCGAGAAACGGCTGGCTGCCGTCCAACGCGCGAAACTGGCCGCGGCCCAGCACTTGCCAGGCGCAGCTGTCGTAGTCGCCGATGCGCCCGCCGCCAGCTGCAAAGACGGCGGTTTTCACCGTCTCCACATGGCTGTCGGGCACAAAGAAGCTGAGCTTGTACACCGCCTCAGTTCACCCACACGCGCGCGTTGCGGAACATGCGCATCCAGGCACCGTCTTCGTTCCACTCTTCCGGACGCCACGAGTTCTGCACGGCGCGGAACACGCGCTCCGGGTGCGGCATCATGATGGTCACGCGGCCGTCGCGGCTGGTCAGGCCGGTGATCCCACGCGGCGAGCCGTTCGGGTTGGCCGGGTAGGTCTCGGTGACCTTGCCGTGGTTGTCGACGAAACGCAGGGCCACGGTGCCGGACAGGTCGGCTTCCAGCAGTGCCTCTTCGCTTTCGAACTCGGCATGGCCTTCACCGTGGGCGATGGCGATCGGCATGCGCGAACCGGCCATGCCTTGCAGGAAGATCGAGTTGGACTCTTGCACCTGCACCATGGCGACACGGGCTTCGAACTGCTCGGAGCGGTTGCGCACAAAGTGCGGCCAGAACTCACTGCCCGGGATCAGCTCGTGAAGGTTGGACATCATCTGGCAACCGTTGCACACACCCAGGGTGAAGCTGTCGTTGCGCTCGAAGAAGCCCTGGAACGCATCGCGGGCACGGCTGTTGAACAGCGCCGACTTGGCCCAGCCTTCGCCGGCACCCAGCACGTCGCCATAGGAGAAACCGCCGCAGGCCACCAGGCCCTTGAACTCGTTGAGGTCGACGCGACCGGCGAGGATGTCGCTCATGTGCACGTCGATCGCATTGAAGCCGGCGCGGTCGAACGCCGCCGCCATTTCCACCTGACCGTTGACGCCCTGCTCACGCAGCACCGCCACCTGTGGGCGGATGCCTTTCTTGATGTACGGCGCGGCGATGTCCTGGTTGACGTCGAAGCTGAGCTTGGTGCTCAGGCCCGGGTTGTCTTCTTCCAGGATCACGTCGAATTCCTGCTCGGCGCAGTCGGCGTTATCGCGCAGGCGTTGGATCTGGTAGCTGGTCTCGGCCCACTGGCGTTGCAGCAGACGACGCTGGCCGCTGAACACGGTGTCGCCGTTGAAGGAGATATTGATTTCGCCGTTGTTGATCGGCTGACCGATCACCGCGACGCAATCGGCCAGGCCGGCCGCGCTGAACTGAGCCAGCACATCCGGAGTGGCGTCCTGACGGACCTGGATCACTGCACCCAACTCTTCGTTGAACAGGATGCCGTTGATCTCGGACGCATCCTCGGCAACGCTGTCGAGCACGATGTTCAGGCCGCAGTGACCGGCGAAGGCCATTTCCACGACGCTGGTCAGCAAGCCGCCGTCGGAACGGTCGTGGTAGGCCAGCAGGTGGCCGTCGGCGTTAAGGCCCTGGATCACGGCGAAGAAGGCTTTGAGGTCTTCGGCGTCGTCGACGTCCGGGGCCTGCTTGCCGAGCTTGCCGTGGGTCTGCGCCAGGATCGAGGCGCCCATGCGGTTCTGGCCACGGCCCAGGTCGATCAGCACCAGGTCAGTGGTGCCCTTGTCCATGCGCAGTTGCGGGGTGAGGGTCTGGCGGATGTCGGTAACCGGCGCAAAACCGGTGACGATCAGCGACAGCGGCGAGGTGACGCTCTTGTCGGTGCCGTCTTCGTTCCAGCGGGTGGCCATGGACATCGAGTCCTTGCCCACCGGGATGGTAATGCCCAGCTCAGGGCACAGCTCCATGCCGACGGCTTTCACGGTGTCGTACAGGCGCGCGTCTTCACCCGGGTGGCCGGCGGCGGACATCCAGTTGGCCGACAATTTGATGTCAGACAGCTTGCCGATGCGCGATGCGGCGATGTTGGTGAGGGTTTCGCCAATGGCCATGCGGCCCGACGCCGGAGCGTCCAGCAGGGCCAGCGGGGTACGCTCGCCCATGGCCATGGCTTCACCGGTATAAACGTCGAAGCTGGTGGCGGTGACGGCCACGTCAGCCACCGGGACCTGCCACGGGCCGACCATTTGGTCACGGGCCACCAGGCCGGTGATGGTGCGGTCGCCGATGGTGATCAGGAAGCTCTTGCTCGCCACGGCCGGGTGATGCAGCACGCGTTCGATGCTGTCGGCCAGTTCCAGCTTGCTTGGGTCGAAATCATCGCCCAGTTCGGTTTCACGTACCGCCGAACGGTGCATGCGCGGGGCTTTGCCCAGCAGCACTTCGAGGGGCATGTCCACCGGGCTGTTGCCGAAGTGGCTGTCGGTGACGGTCAGTTGCGGTTCGGCAGTGGCTTCGCCGACCACGGCAAACGGGCAGCGCTCACGCTCGCAGATGGCCTGGAAGCGCGCGAAGTCGTCGGCGCCGACGGCCAGCACGTAACGCTCCTGGGATTCGTTACTCCAGATTTCGTGCGGGGCCATGCCCGGCTCGTCGTTTGGAATATTGCGCAGTTCGAAGCGGCCACCACGGTCGCCATCGTTGACCAGCTCCGGGAAGGCGTTGGACAGACCGCCCGCGCCGACGTCGTGGATAAAGCTGATGGGGTTCTTGTCACCCAGTTGCCAGCAACGGTCGATGACTTCCTGGCAACGGCGTTCCATTTCCGGGTTTTCACGCTGTACGGACGCGAAGTCCAGGTCCGCCGAGCTGGTGCCGGTGGCCATGGAGGAAGCAGCGCCGCCGCCCAGGCCGATCAGCATCGCCGGGCCGCCGAGCACGATCAGCTTGGAGCCGACCAGGATCTCGCCTTTCTTGACGTGTTCTTCACGGATGTTGCCCATACCGCCGGCCAGCATGATCGGCTTGTGGTAACCGCGCACTTCATCGCCACGGGGGGTGGTGATGGACTGTTCAAAGGTACGGAAGTAGCCGGTCAGGGCCGGACGGCCGAACTCGTTATTGAACGCGGCGCCGCCCAGCGGGCCTTCGATCATGATGTCCAGCGCATTGACGATGCGCTCGGGCTTGCCGTACGGCACTTCCCACGGCTGTTCGAAGCCCGGGATCTGAAGGTTGGAGACGGTGAAACCGGTGAGGCCGGCCTTGGGCTTGGCGCCGCGACCGGTAGCACCTTCGTCGCGGATCTCGCCGCCGGAACCGGTGGCTGCGCCTGGGAACGGGGCAATCGCGGTCGGGTGGTTGTGGGTCTCGACCTTCATCAGGATATGCACCGGCTCCTGCACCGCGCCGTACTGGCGGGTCTCGGGGTCCGGGAAGAAACGGCCGGCGACGGAGCCGACGATTACCGAGGCGTTGTCTTTATAAGCAGAAAGAACACCTTCGCTGTGCATCACGTAGGTGTTCTTGATCATGCCGAACAGGCTTTTTTCCTGGCTTTCGCCGTCGATGTCCCAACTGGCGTTGAAGATCTTGTGGCGGCAATGCTCGGAGTTGGCCTGGGCGAACATCATCAGTTCGATGTCGTGGGGGTTGCGCTTGAGGCCGTTGAAGGCGTTGACCAGATAGTCGATCTCGTCTTCGGCCAGGGCCAGGCCCAGTTCGGTATTGGCCTTCTCGAGGGCGGCGCGGCCACCGCCGAGCACGTCAATCGCGGTCAGCGGCTTGGGCTCGGCATGGCTGAACAGACCGGCGGCCTGTTCCAACTGGCCGACGATGATCTGGGTCATGCGGTCGTGCAGGCTGCTGGCGATCAGCTCGGCTTCGGCCTCGCTGAACTGCCCGGCGACGTAGAAGGCGATACCGCGTTCCAGCCGCTGGATATTCGACAGGCCGCAGTTGCGGGCAATGTCGCTGGCCTTGCTCGACCAGGGCGAGATGGTGCCGAACCGTGGCAGAACCAGGAACAAGCGGCCGGTCGGCTCTTGAACGGGAACGCTTGGGCCGTACTTCAGAAGGCGTGCCAGCACTTGCTGTTCGTCGGCGGTCAAAACGCCGCTCACGTCGGCGAAGTGAGCAAATTCAGCGTACAAGCCTGTAACAGCTGGAACCTTCTGGCTCAGTTGCTCAAGGAGTTTGCTGTGGCGAAAGGCAGAAAGGGCAGGAGCGCCGCGCAGGATCAACATCTTCGGGACAGCCTCGGGAAGGGGTGTGCTTTGAGGCCGTGCATTCTAGCGTAAACCGCCGCCAACGGCACCCGAAACGGTATCGCTGGCCGCTGCCGAACGTCAGTTGGCCGCGATTGCACCTTATCGCGGCGTCATCCGCTGCATTCCGCGCAGTTATTTTAACCGTCACAAACGCCCGCCAACGCCCATTTCTGCGGGCTGCAGCACAGTTTTGGCGGCGCTAGCAGACAAGTCCTGCGCTGTCGAGATATGGCGCCGTGGGCCGTTTGCGTATACTGCGCAGATGTTCTCCCCAACTGCTTTGCGCCCGCGATGCGCCAGATGGCTCATCGCAACCGGACTCTTCCTGATGCTCAGCGCCTGTGTTGATAAACCCAGCACGCTCGAGCGAATCAAGGAGGATGGCGTATTGCGGGTGGTTACTCGAAACAGTCCAGCCACTTATTTCCAGGACCGCAACGGTGAAACCGGTTTCGAGTACGAACTGGTCAAGCGTTTTGCCGATGACCTTGGGGTGAAGCTGGAAATCGAGACCGCCGACAACCTTGACGACCTGTTCGGCCAGTTGGGCAAACCCAACGGCCCGGTGCTCGCCGCCGCCGGCCTGGTGAGCAGCGAACAGCGTCAGCAACAGGTGCGTTTCTCCCATCCTTATTTGGAAGTCACTCCGCAGATCATCTACCGCAACGGCCAATCGCGGCCGACCAACGCGGCGGATCTGGTGGGCAAGAAGATCATGGTGCTCAAGGGCAGCACCCACGCCGAACAACTGGCCGAGCTGAAAAAGCAAAATCCTGCCATCGAATACGAAGAATCCGACGCGGTCGAGGTGGTCGATTTGCTGCGCATGGTGGACGAGGGCCAAATCGACCTGACCCTGGTGGACTCCAACGAAGTGGCGATGAATCAGGTGTACTTTCCCAATGTGCGCGTGGCCTTCGACTTGGGCAATGCCAGCAACCAGAGCTGGGCCGTGGCCGCCGGGGATGACAACAGCCTGCTCAACGAGGTCAACAGTTACCTCGACAAGGTGCAGAAGAACGGCACCCTGCAACGGCTAAAAGACCGCTATTACGGGCATGTCGACGTACTGGGTTACGTCGGCGCCTATACCTTCGCCCAGCATTTGCAGCAACGCCTGCCCAAATATGAAAAGCACTTCCGGGCATATGCCAAGGCAGAAAAGGTCGATTGGCGCCTGCTGGCGGCCATCGGTTACCAGGAATCACTGTGGCAGCCGGCCGTCACCTCCAAGACCGGCGTGCGCGGCCTGATGATGCTGACCCAGAACACCGCCCAGGCCATGGGCGTGTCCAACCGCCTGGATGCCCGGCAAAGCATCATGGGCGGCGCCAAGTATCTGGCGAAGATCAAGGACGAACTGGACGACAAGATCGCCGAACCGGACCGCACCTGGTTCGCCCTCGCCGCCTACAACGTGGGCACCGGCCATCTGGAAGACGCTCGCACGTTGGCCAAGCGCGAAGGCCTGAACCCGAACAAATGGCTGGACGTAAAGAAAATGCTACCGCGCCTGTCGCAGAAGCAGTGGTATAGCAAGACCCGCTACGGTTACGCGCGGGGCGGCGAACCGGTGCACTTTGTGGCGAACATCCGGCGCTACTACGACATTCTCACCTGGGTGACCCAGCCGCAGCTGGAAGGCAACCAGGTGGTCGAAGGCAACCTGCATGTGCCGGGTATCGACAAGACCAAGCCGCCGGAAGACACCCCGCCACTCTGAGCGCAATATTTCAGACACCGCCAATTGGCTTTACTTGGCTCAAAGGCCGGTGAGCAGATGGACTACGCCGCCCGGTAACACCATCACGCCAGCAATACCCGACGCCCTTAACCCCGCCTCATCCAGCCGCCCCGCATCCTCCAATTGCACCCGCACCCGCGTCAGTGCCACGCGCTGTTGCGACTTGAGGTTATCCGCCCCGCCCAACGCACTCAGCACCTCGGCCGACAACTCATTCTGCGTTGGCGCGGCTACGGTTTCCGCCACCAGATCCGGAGTAAGGGCCTTCCAGAACGCCCGCTGCAATTTCTCGAACATGCTCAAAGCTCCACGACAGGTGAGGTTTCAACGGTGGCCGCCTGGTACATGCGCAATGCCTCGCGCACTTGGGCGGCTTCTTCCAGGCCCAGGACCTGACGGGCGATGATCTGGCAGTCAGCCAGGTCCAGTTCGCGCACCGTGGCCTTGATAGTGGGGATCAACGGGACGCTGACCGACAGCTCATCCACCCCCAACCCGATCAACACCGGCACCGCCAGCGCTTCGGACGCCAGCGCACCGCACACGCCCACCCACTTGCCGTGGGCATGGGCAGCCTTGACCGTTGTGTCGATCAGCCGCAATACCGCCGGGTGGAAGCTGTCGGCCTGACTGGCCAGGCGCGGATGGTCACGGTCCATGGCCAGGGTGTATTGGGTCAGGTCATTGGTGCCGATGGAGAAAAAGTCCACATGGGGAGCGAAGACGTCCGCCATCAATGCAGCGGACGGCACTTCGATCATGATGCCCAGTTTCGGTAGCGTCGCGAGCCCGAGCGCCGATGCTTCTTCTTGAAGAATCCGCCGAGCCAGGTGCAACTCAGAGAGCAGGCTGACCATCGGCAGCATGATATGCAGCCGCGCGAAACCAGCGCTGGCGAGGATCGCGCGGAACTGTTCGCGCAACAATTGCGGCCGCTCCAGGCATAGGCGAATGCCGCGCAGACCGAGGAATGGGTTGTTCTCGGCCTCCATCGGCACATAGGCCAAAGGTTTGTCACCGCCGACATCCAGGGTGCGCACCACCAGGTTGCGCTCGGTGCCCAAGGCACGGGCGATGGCGGTGTAGGTGGCGGCTTGTTCGTCGGGGCTGGGGGCGCGGTTGCGGTCCAGGTAGAGAAATTCCGAACGCAGCAGGCCGACGCCTTCGCCGCCCAGGCCCAGGGACTGCTCCACTTCCGGCAACGAAGCAACGTTGGCGGTGACTTCGACATGATGCCCATCGCGGGTGATTGCAGGAACACTGGCCTGCGCCATGTCCCGCTGATGACGCAGCAGCTGTTGCGCGCGTGCCGTTTCCAACTGCTCGATTTGCGCCAGGTCCGGGTCCAACTGCAACGTTCCCTGATCGGCGTCCAACAAGACATACCGAGCATTGGCCAGCGCCAGCACTTCAGGCGACACGCCGCAAATCGCCGGCAGGCCAAGGGCCCGGGCGAGGATGGCGACATGGCTGGTGGCGCCACCGCCGACCGTGACAAAGCCCAGCACCTTGCGCGTGTCCAGGCTGGCGGTTTGCGAAGGGGTGAGTTGCTCGGCGATCAGGATCGCGCGCTCGGGCAAGTCCCAGGCGCTGTCTTGAATGCCGAGGATCAGTTTCAACACACGCTGGCCGACATCCGCCAGGTCCGCGGCCCGCTCGGCGATCAGCGCATTGCCTAAGCCCTGGAAGAGTTCCACGGTGGCGGCGGTGGCGCGGTTCCAGGCAAAGGCTGCGCTCTTGCCCTCGGCCAATAATCCGTGGGCTTGTTCCAGTAATGTCGGGTCTTCAAGCAGTTCCTGATGGGCACGAAAGATCTCCGCCTGGGCACTGCCGACGGCATCGTCCTGCAAGGCTTGAAGCGCTTGGGTCGCGGCCGCCAGACCACGGGCCAACGCTGCCTGCTCAACGGCCTGCCCGGCGCCCTGCTCAGTGATGTTCAACACAGGCTCGGCCACTTGAAACACTTGGCCGAACGCCGCCCCCGGCGATGCACACACGCCCCTTAGTAGCGTGGCCGGCAACACCGGTTGCTCCGGTGCTGTCGGTGTCGTAACGGCCTCGCCACAGCCTTGCGTCAACAACGCAACCAACGCCGCGATCGCGGCCTCGGCGTCTTCCCCCGCCGCACTCACTTGCACGCTGTCGCCCTGCACGGTTTGCAGGGCCATGATCGCCACCAGCGATTTGGCATTGGCGCTCTGGGTTTGCTTGTGCAGGTAGATGCTTGCGCTAAACGCTTTCGCGGCCTGGGCCAATACAGCCGCCGGGCGGGCGTGCAGGCCGTTGGCATTCGGCAAGGTCAGCGGCTTGGAGAACAGGGCGTCGCCCTCCTCCTCATCGGCCTCTTCTATCCGATTGCCAGGGGCTACCTGCAACACGGGCTGGCCCAGTTCCACCAGGCCGCTTGCCAGAGGCGTGAAGGGCTCGCCGCTGACCACCAGCATCAGGGTCAGCACACTGCGTGCGTTGAGCGCCACATAGTCGGCATCGAATTCGATCAGGGCTTGCCCCGCCTCCACCCGCTGGCCTTCCTCGACCAGACGGGTAAAGCCCTTGCCGGCCAGGCTTACAGTGTCCAAGCCGATATGCATCAGCACCTGCACGCCGTTGTCATCGGTGATGCTGACCGCATGCCCAGTGTCCTGGATATTGCTGATCACCCCGGCCAGCGGCGCGCAGAGGGTCTGCGATGTTGGGTCGATGCACAGGCCGTCGCCGATCATGCGGCTGGCGAATACCGGGTCGGGCACCTTGTCCAGCGCCAGCAGTACACCCGACAAGGGCGCCCGCAATTCCAGGGGTTGCGTTGTGATCATGACTTCACCTGCTGTTTTGTTCTGTAAAAATCACGGGTAGATGCGAATGCCAGGGGTGACTTATTTCCACCAGTATTCAACCTGCACGCCCACGTTCGACCCATGCCGCGCCGTGCCATAGGAACCGGTGTCGGACAACGCCGAGCCCGCCGCCAGTTCATTCGCCGCACGCTTGGCCGCTTCGTTCCAGGTCGCATAGGTGTAGTACAAGCGCACTTCCGGTCGCGCCCAGAAATCCGGGCCTTTGGGCGACCAAGTCGGGGCGAAGGTGAATTTGCTCAGTTTGCGCGTACCGCCGGTGGCGTCGACTTGATCGTGCCCCAGTTCGGTGACCAGTTTGAATTGTTCGCTGAGCGCATACGCAGGTCGTACGCCGATGGACATCCAGGTCTGATCCTGGCTGCCGGGCCGAATGTCCTTCTGGTACACCGCCTCGATCTGTCCACCGAAACGCGGGGTCACCTGCCAGTCGAAAAACTCCACGGCGCGATAACTTTTGCTGCTGTTGTCCAGGAAGGTATTGCCGGTGTAGCCCAGGCCGGTGCCGGGGCCTTCGCCGTACTGCAGGGCGAATTTGTTCTTGCCGCCCAGGAAGGGTTTTTGCACATGCTGCGCGGTCAGCGCCCAACCGCTGTGGGTATCGCGCCCACCGGCCTTTTCGATATAGCTCAAGCCCAGCTCCAGCTCGCCGCCGGGGTTGGTCTTGAAGCCCGCGACGTTGAAATCGTGACGGGTGGCGTATTCCTTCTGGTACAGGTTGTCCTTGCGGGAAATCGCATAGCTGTACTTGAGGTCGCCGATCAGCACGTCCTCGATACCGCCGCCCGTGGCGCTCTGGTTCCAGTAGTAGAAGTCGGAAATATGGATGTCGTTACGTTTGTAGTAACGCCGACCGGCCCACAGCGAACCGCCGTTGAGGGCAGGCAGGTTCGACCATTGCGCATACATCTGCGGCATGCGCGCCGAGCCGTTGTCTTCGCCTTGGAATTTAAGGGCGCGGTCGTACTTGTTGTAGAGCGAGGCCATCGCATCGACGCTGAGTACCGAGCCATCGTCGAAGGTCAACAGGTCCTGACGCAGTTCCAGTTCGGCGTACTGCTCGCATTCGTTGCCCAGGCGGTATTTGGTTTGCGCCCCCGGCAACTGGAAACACTGCTGTGGGCCACTGCCCGTGGAAGTCCCCGCGCCACTGCGCAGGTAACCGGCGAATTCCAGGGCCTGGGCGCCGAATGGCAGACTCAGGCAGGAGGCAACGAGGCCGAGCTTTACGGTGGTTTTCATGAAGCACTCCAATATTTTTATTATGTTTTTTTGCAGCGCCCCTGCACTCCCATACAGGGGTTACAGCGGGTCTCAGTCCTTCAAATGCAGCACAAAAGATTCGTACGGACGCAACACCACCGTGGTGGTGCGTTGCGGGCAGTCGGGGTAGTTGCTGATCAGCAGGCGTTGCTCGGTCGCCGCACCAATCACCTGGTCAGGCAGTTGGATCTCACAGGGCTGGCCGTAGAAGTTGTTCAGCACCAGCAGGCGCTCGCCGAGGCCTTCGCGCAGGTAGGCCCATACCTGCAAATGGTCTTGCAGCAGTGGCCGGTAAACGCCCTCTTGGATCAGCGGTTCGTGACGACGCAAGGCGATCAGCGCGCGGTAGTGGTGCAGCACGGAGTCGGGATCGTCGAGTTGGTGTTCGACATTGATGTGCGCCGCACTGGCCGGGATGCCGATCCACGGCTCGCCGCTGCTGAAACCCGCATTTGGCTGCGCGTTCCATTGCATGGGCGTACGGCCGTTGTCGCGGGACTTCTGAATGATCGCGGCCATGCTCGCCGCTTCGGATTCGCCCGCATCGCGCTTGAGGCGGAAGATGTTCAGGGTCTCCACATCGCGGTACTGCTCGATCCTGTCGAAGCCCGGATTGGGCATGCCCAGTTCTTCGCCCTGGTACACAAACGGCGTGCCTTGGAGAAAGTGCAGCGCAGTGGCGAGCATCTTGGCCGAGACCACGCGGTACTCGCCGTCATCACCGAAGCGCGAGACCACTCGCGGCTGGTCGTGGTTACACCAGAACAGCGCGTTCCAGCCGCCGCCGGCCTGCATGCCCAGTTGCCAGTCGGAAAGGATCTGCTTGAGTTGCAGGAAGTCGAAGTCGGCCTTCACCCACTTTTGCAGGTTCGGGTAATCCACTTTCAAATGGTGAAAGTTGAAGGTCATCGAAAGCTCTTTCGACTCGGGCCGAGAGTAGCGGATGCAATGTTCCAGGCTGGTGGACGACATTTCGCCGACATTGATCAAGTCATGTCCCTCGAAGACTTCGCGGTGCATTTCCTGCAGGTAGGCGTGCACGTTCGGGCCATCGGTGTAGAAACGGCGGCCGTCGCTGCTGTCTTCAGGGAAATCGGCGGGTTTGGAGATCAGGTTGATCACATCCAGGCGGAAACCGCCCACACCTTTGTCACGCCAGAAACGCATGAGCTTGAACACTTCGGCGCGCACCTTGGGGTTGTCCCAATTGAGATCGGCCTGGGTGTGATCGAACAGATGCAGGAAATACTGGCCGGTTTGCGCCTCGTACTCCCAGGCCGAGCCGCCAAACTTGGATTCCCAGTTGTTCGGCTGGTCGCGCCAGATATAGAAATCGCGGTAGGGGTTGTCGAGGCTGCTGCGTGCCTGCTGGAACCATTCATGCTCGATGGAGGTGTGGTTGACCACAATGTCGAGCATCAGCTTGATGCCGCGCTTGGCCGCTTCGGCGATCAGCAGGTCGCAGTCGGCCATGGTCCCGTAGCTGGGGTCGATGGCGTAGTAGTCGCTGATGTCGTAGCCGTTGTCCCGTTGCGGCGAACGCAGGAACGGCGTGATCCACAAACAATCCACGCCTAGCCATTGGAGGTAGTCGAGCTTGTCCACGATGCCCAGCAGATCACCGGTGGCGTTACCCGCGTGACTGTGGAAGCTTTTGGGGTAGATCTGGTAGATCACCGAGTGTTGCCAGTCTTGCATGGTGGGTTCCTTTAGTAGGGTTTTGTGCTGGCCTCTCGGGCCTCATCGCGAGCAAATCGAACCGTCGCGCCGCCCTCCCACAGGGTGTAAGCATTCCAACTGTGGGAAGGGGGCTTGCCCCCCGATAGCGATAGTTCAGGCGACGCGATAACCCGGCCGAACAATCTTCATGCTCAACGCACAGGTCAAAACAAACGGCACGACCATCGCGATGCCCATCCCGATCACAAACATCGCGATGGATTGCGGCACGATCGAAATAAACCCAGGCAAGCCGCCCACCCCGATGGCCGAGGCCTGCACCTTGTTCAGCGACAGGAAAATGCTGCCCAGGGCCGACCCCACCAACGCCGCATAAAACGGAAACTTGAAGCGCAGGTTCACCCCGAACATCGCCGGTTCCGTGATGCCGAAATACGCGGAAATCGCCGAGGTGGAGGCCATGCTTTTGTCCCGCGCATTGCGGGTGGTGTAGAACACGGCGAGTGCGGCACTGCCCTGGGCCAGGTTGGACATCACGATCATCGGCCAGATAAAGGTGCCGCCCTGGGTGGAGATCAGTTGCAGGTCCACGGCCAGGAACATGTGGTGCATGCCGGTGATCACCAGCGGCGCATACAGCAGGCCGAAAATCGCCCCACCGACCATCGGCGCCAGGTCGAACAGGGTGACCACGCCTTCAGTGATCAGGATGCCGAGGTGACGGGTCACCGGGCCGATGATCGCCAGGGCCAGCACGCCGGTGACCACAATGGTGGTGATGGGCACTACCAGCAATTGAATCGAATTGGGCACCCGTGCCCGCAGCCACTTCTCGATCACGCTCATCACATAGGCGGCCATCAGGATCGGCAGGATCTGCCCCTGGTAGCCGACTTTTTCGATCCTGAACCAGCCGAAAATGTCGAAGTACGGCAGGCTCTGGCCATCCAGACCGGCGACGGCCTTGCCGTAGTTCCAGGCGTTGAGCAGGTCCGGATGCACCAGCATCAAGCCGAGTACGATGCCGAGGATTTCACTGCCGCCGAAACGCTTGGCCGCCGACCAACCCACCAGCGCCGGGAGGAACACGAACGAGGTATTGGCCATCAGGTTGATCAGGCTCCACAGGCCATCCAGGTTCGGATAGGCCTCCAGCAGCGTCTTGCCCTCGATGAACATGCCCTTGGCGCCCATCAGGTTGTTGATGCCCATAAGCAGGCCGGCAATGATCAGCGCGGGCAGGATCGGCATAAACACATCGGAGAACACGCGGACCAGGCGCTGCATGGGGTTGGTCTTGTCGCCGCCGGCTTTCTTGACGTCGGCGATGGTCGAGGCGGCAAGGCCGGTTTGCTCGCGCAGGGCGGCGTAGACCTTTTCCACTTCGCCGGGACCGATCACCACCTGAAACAGGCCGCCGGTAAAGAACGAACCCTTGACCAGATCGACCTGGTTCAGCGCGCTGCCATTGACCCGGCTGGGGTCCTTGAGCGCCAGGCGCAGGCGAGTCACGCAGTGTGCGGCTTGCTCCAGGTTGTCGCTGCCTCCGAGGTGCTCGAGGATCTCGCGGGCGATATTCGAATAGTCGTGGCTCATGCTTGGTTTCCACTTTGGTTTTTTTATTTGGGGCAGTCATTGGCAGCACGCCGAAAGCAAAAGTACTCGTACAGACGAGTTAAAGCAACAACTCGTCTGTACGAGTTTGAAATTGTTTTTTCCTGATTTTCTGTAGGAATCTGCTGAGCCCCATGGAAGCCGCAGCAACCAAGGGCTCAATGGACAAACCCTATCGGTAGCACTAAGGTTCGAGCCTGAATAAGCCGGGCACAGAGCCATCCCCATGAGCAAATACAACCAGATCTATAGCGATCTGCTTGCCAGCATCACCACTGAACGCCTGCAACGTGGTACGCGCCTCCCCTCCGAAACCGAATTGATGGACAGCTACCAGGCCAGCCGAGGCACCGTGCGCCGCGCCATCGAACAATTGCAGGAGCGTGGGTTTGCGCAAAAGATCCACGGCAAGGGCACGTTTGTGTTGTCGCCCAACCCGATCGAGTTTCAGCTGGGCGGCATCGTCAGCTTCCACGAAACCCACGCCGACCTCGGCGATGACGTCCTGACCGAAGTGGTCGAATTCACCCAGATCCCGCTGGAGGGTTCGCTGCTGCAACACATCGAAGCCGAACCCGGCACGCTGATCACCCGCATCAAACGGGTACGACACATCGATGGCAAACGCGTGATCCTCGACATCAACCACTTCGTCGCCGACCTGATCCCAGGCTTGGACCGCACCATTGCCGAGCAGTCGATCTACGCGTTCATCGAACAGACGTTGCAGCTGCAAATCAGCTACGCCCAACGCACCATCAAAGCCCTGCCACGCAGCAAAGACGACCAGGCCCACCTGGACCTCGACGGCCAGAGCCATGTGATCGTGGTGAGCAACCAGACATTCTTCCAGGATGGAAGGCAGTTCGAGTACACCGAGTCGCGGCATACGCTGGATAAGTTTTATTTTTCGGATATTGCGCGGCGGTGAGCCGAGTCAGGAAAAAGCAATGGCGTTAAGTCATCTGCTGCGAACTCCCCCTATGTTGAGTAGAGACTTTTCCTGCCGTCGACCATTGGCCGGCGTCTGTAAAGCCTGGTTGGTGATGCTCAGCGCGCTTCTCATCGCCTGCCAGACGCCGCGTGAGGCGCTGCAACAACTAGCTCAAGAGCATGGCCGACACTGGGAGGTCTTGCCGGGACATGCGTTCCCCCTCTTCATCCTTGCACCGCGAACTGCCGAAAAAATGACTCGCCTGCGTGTCTATTTGGAAGGCGATGGGCATTCCTGGGCCACGGCCACACAACCCAGCCTGGACCCAAGCCCGCATAATCTCTTGGTGCCACGGTTGGCGGTCGACGATCCGGCGCCGAACGTTTACTTGGCACGCCCCTGCCAGTTCGTGATGGCCGCAACCTGTCAAACCTCACTCTGGACCGATCGACGATTTTCTCAGGCAGTGGTCGACCGTCTCAGCCAGGCCATGGACCAACTGAAACAGCGATATGGCAATCGTGAGTTCGAACTGGTGGGGTATTCAGGAGGCGCCGCTCTGGCATTATTGCTGGCGGCGCAGCGCAATGATGTGACCCAAGTGCAAACCCTTGCCGGCAATCTCAGCCCACGTCTGTGGGCGGCGATGAAAGGGTTGTCCCCGCTCGACGGTTCACTGGAACCGCTGGACTACCGTGATCGACTCGCCTTAATACCCCAGCGCCATTTCATCGCAGAAGCTGACTCAATCGTTCCGAGTCATTTAGCCGATCAGTACCAACAGGCACTTGGCTCGCCCCTCTCCCAATGCGTGCATGTACCAGGGGCAAGTCATGACGAGGGGTGGGAAGCGGCATGGAGCCGATGGGCTAAAACTCCGTTGGCGCATCAGCGTCTTGAGACTGAGAGTAGGCAGATCCCTTTGAAACAACCCACTACCTCCCCCATCAGGCTCCGCGCGGCCCGTGACAACGCCAATGACCCTGAAGTTCCAGCTATTGCTGATTAATTCCGTAAAGTTAAAAAAAATAACTGAAACGTCGCATTTTTTAGCTTTTTTCCCGGCCTTAGTCATTTTCTTGATGAATTGTCCTACACGCATCGTGTAAATTCGGCCGCGCTTGAATCAGCACTCACTGACAAGCTGGCAGGGATGCCTAAAAGACGGACGCTGACGCGCGCGTTATTCCCTGTCAGTTTCCGCCCTGTAAGGATACTGCCTTGAACATTTCCCACCTGCGCCGCTCGTTGTTGGCGCTGTCCGTTGCGGCTGCCACTGCCACTGCCACGGTCCATGCCGCACCCGCACCCGACTTCAACTATGACCTGAGCAACGGGGCCTACAACAGCGACGGCGATGTTTTCAATAACGCCACCCTGACCGGGACCTCGCAAAACGCAGGTGTCGGCCTGCTCAACGTGACCCTGGCGGGCAATCTGATCAATCAGGGCAACATCAACCTGACGACCACCAGCCCCAGCGACGTCCCGTCCGGCATCGCCGTACTCCTTAATTCCAACATCGCGGGCGACCTGGTCAATAACGGCGACATTACGGTGAGCGGCAACGGCGCGATGGGGCTGGACCTGTATCAGGCGAATATCGCGGGCAACGTAAACAACAACGGCAAGATCAGTGTGACTGGCCAAAACGCCAACGGCATGATGATCACCTCGACTCAGGCGCGCATCAATAACTCGGGCACGATCACCGCTCGCGGCCTCGATTCAGCGGGCATCGAGATCGAGAACGCGCGCTTCACCGGGCAGATGACAGGCGCGCCCTTCACAAGCGATATCAACAACAGCGGGACTATCTCCGGCGAAGGCATGGGTATCCACTTCGTCAACCTCGACACCTCCGGCGGCTTCGACACCCTCTCCATCAGGCAGACAGGTGGCCTGATCGAAGGCGGCATTGCGGCAATTCTGGTGAACGACAACGCCTCACCCTCGTATTTCTACTGGCAAGGTGGTCAGGTCAAGGGTGACCTGCTGGGCCTCAGTGGCGTGCTGGTGCAAGGCGAGGCGATGTTCGATGGCTCGACCATCCGCGCCGGTTTCGTCGATATCGACGGTGGCCGCCTGACGCTGCTTCGCCCGCAGACCACCATCGTCGGCGACCTCGACATGGACAGCGACACTGCGCGCCTGCGTCTGCTGCTTGATAACGACACGCTGCCCAACGCGCCGATCCTGAAAGTCACCGGCAATACCTTCTTCTCTGCAGGCAGCCAGATCGAATTGCAGGCCCGCTCCGATGACTTCCGCACCTCGGCCGCGGGCAACCGCTACACCCTTATCAATTCCGGTACGTGGGAAGACCCGGAGAACCTGTCCGTGGTTTCCTCCTCGGCCCTGCTTGAAGTGAAGAACTTCGGCATTGAAGGCCAGGACGTGAAAGCACTGGTTGCCACCCGCAATGATGAAGTCGTCACACAAGACCTGCTGGGTGCCCACGGCTCGCGTAATGCGGTGAATGCCATCAAGCCGTTCAAGAACACGGTGATGGGCCAACTGGACGAAAGCGACCCGGTATTCCAAAGCTTCGCCAACGCCGCCACCGCCGAAGAGCTGGCCAAACTGGCCGAAACCCTGACCCCAGATGTCAGCCGTGGGGCGATCAACGCTGCCACCAACAGCCAGACCTTGGTCGCAAGCGCCATCAACCGTCGTGCCAGCAAAGCGCGCAGCGGTTTGTCCTCCGGTGACGTGCTGGCAGAACAAGGCGTATGGCTGCAAGCGCTGTCCAGCGATGCCGACCAAGACAGTCGCCACGGTGTCGCAGGCTACGACGCCAACACCAACGGCATCGCCGTGGGCGCCGACGGCAAGGTCAACGCCGAGACCACCGTGGGCCTGGCTTACAGCTACCTGACCAGCGACGTCAAATCCGACCTGGGCAACAAAACCGATGTCAGCGGCCACGCATTGACCCTGTACGGCAACTGGGCCCGTGACAACTTCTTTGTCGACACCTCGCTGATGTATGGCTGGAACGACAACGAATCCAAACGCTACATCGCCGGCACCCGTGCCAAGGCCGACTACGACAGTGAGATCTTTGGCGTCAACGCACTGGCCGGCTACACGTTCCAGCTCAACAAGCAGTGGCTGCTGGAACCTCAAGTCGGTGCGCGCTATGCAAATGTGTCGATGGATTCGTACCACGAGAAAGGCAGCTCAGCCGCCCTCAACGTCGGCAGCCAGCGCTATGAAATCGGCGAAATGGGCCTGGGCGCTCGCCTGGCGGCCGCTTTTGACCTAGGTGCAGGCAGCCTGGAACCGGAAGCCAAGCTGATGGCCTGGCACGACTTCATCGGCGACAAGGCCGGCACCACCTCCACCTTCGTACTCGGCGGCACCCCATTCACCACCACCGGCGCCACACCAGCGCGCGACAGCTACGAGCTGGGCCTGGGTGCAAACTACCGAGTGGGCGCTTGGAGCGTCGGAGGGACATACAACTACCTGACCAGCAGTGGTTTCGACGCCGACACTTTCAGTGCGAACGTGCGTTACGACTTCTGATAAACCCCTTCGCTAGAAACAACAAAACCCGCCAATGCGGGTTTTGTTGTTTCAGGCTGGTGGTTTGCGGCGGGTGGGCGCCGTAGCCGACGCATCGTAGGCATCGCCAACAGCTGCTAAGTTTCGTAGGAAATTTTGTAGGTCTTGCCTAGCCGTTCGACACGTGCAAACCCGAGTTCGCCAAGGTGCATACCCGCGATAAGAATCTTATCCGAGCTAACAACACTCAATAGTTTGGATCGTGTTTCGGCGCTAAGAAGCGGATCTTGGTCGAATGCAATGGATACATCGGGACGAGCAATCTGAATTTGGGGAAATGAACGATATCCCCCCAAACCAGCAGACTACGACCATTGGAATCGAGACGATAACCGCAATGTCCTGCGGTATGCCCCAGAAGAGGCATCGCACTGATGCCAGGCAGAACTTCGTTATCAGTAAACGTGCGCGTCTTCTCCCGATACTGATCGAACACCTTGCGAGCAAACAGAAAGTTGCCACGAGCCCGCTCACTCGATCGGCTGAGGTTGCCATCATCCTTCCAAAAAGAAACCTCGCGCTGGTGGACGACTAACTCTGCATCGGGAAAGGCTGCTTCCCATGAAGAGTCAAGCAGGCCCCCAACATGGTCGGGATGAGCATGGGTCAGAAGAATGGTGTCAATGTCAGCGGGTTGCACCCCAGCAAGCGCGAGATTCGCCTTTAACTTTCCGCCCCACTGCTTGAAACCACCAGCCCCCGCATCGATGAGGATCGTGCGGCCCCTTCCACGCACCAGGTAACAGTTGATGTGAATCGAGGATGGGTCGCTCACACCTGCGTCCTGCTGCAACTTGTAAGCCTGCGTAGGATTAATGTTGGAGAGAAGATCCAGACTTGCGCAAAGGTATCCATCACTGATGGCCGTAATCGAAAAGTCGCCGATCTGCTGGCCCGGAAATTTCATGTCGTTCATTGCGGCACTCCTTGCGAATCATCAGTTCCGCGCGTAGAGGGTATCGGCTGGATAGCCGAAGCAACGGATGTGTGCCGTGAGCCCGGCATGGCGTTTTATTGCCTCATCCAGTCGCGCCATGAAATCGTCCATGACCGATGGCGTTCTGAACGGTTCGAGGCGGTACTTGATTTGCGCGTAAGCAGGATGCCCACGCCCCTGGCGAGCAGCGACATAGATGACATGCACGTTGTCCAGCGCAGCCTGGAGGACGTCCGTGCAAAGCCGGGTGCATCGTTCGGTGAGTTCCGCCAGATTCGCTTCGGGCGGCATCTTTTGCGCCTGGATAAAGATCGTCAGGTTAGGCATATCGATTCTGCCCCTGCGTCTGGGGCGCTGCTCCATTACCACTGGTCAATTGCGCAGCCATCGGGGCATAGAGGTGTACGTTCTTCGGAAGGGGATCTGCACCAAGACTAATGGCGCTATCCAGCTTCGCCAGCCACCTGTTCTCAGGACACTTCTCCAATGCGACCGCCCACATCTGCTCAGGCGTGAGCCCCATCTTGATGAGCGGCTCGGGACCGACTGCGCTCACGATCAGATACTCGCCTTCACCGATGGCAGGCGCGCGCTCAAGGCCGCCGTAAAGATTGCGGTGCCAATCGGTAATGTGCTGCTGCCAGCGTGCGAAGTTGCCCCCGCCCTTCTGGCGATACTCATCACTTTCAAGCACAGCCAGACCGTCGATCGAGTGCATGGCCAGGTACACAGGGCAACCAGCGCTAATCGCTTTGAAGCGTTGCGAAGTATGGAACCCACTCACGGAAATAAGCGCGGGTAGCTTTTCCAGGCTATAGAAATCATTCCACTGTGCTTCGCTGACTGGGTCGGCAAAGCTGCACTCGACGGTATAGATCATGGATAGCTCGCTACCGGCCTTTTCGTAGGTCCGGCCCTCCTTGTTGATGTCTAGTCATGCTATGACCTTGATCACGGCGTATAAAACGATTATTCGGTATGCTTCAGTGACGAAAGATCAAGCTAAGCTGGATCGCCATCATCAGAACGGGAACGCTCATGCGAAGGAAGATCCCCAGCAGCACGGCACTGACAGCATTTGAAGCCGCCGCCCGCCACGGCAGTTTCGCGCGCGCGGCAGAGGAACTGTCTTTGACTGAAGGAGCTATCAGTCGCCAGATCGGCCGGTTGGAAGCCTTCCTCGGGGTCACGCTGTTTGAGCGGGTCGGCAATCGTGTCCGACTCCTTCCTAACGGAGAGCGTTACGCGGCCCAGGTTCGCGAATCACTTGACCGCTTGGATCGGGACAGTCAGTACTTGATGGGGCAGCCGAACGATGGCGCAAGCCTGGACATTGCCACTATCCCGACGTTCGCGATGCGATGGCTCATCCCTCGCTTGGGACGCTTCCAGCAGAAGCATCCGAACATTACTGTGCATTTGGCCGAGCGCATGGAGCCCTTGGTCCTGGCCGGCAGCGGATTCGATGCTGCCATCCATTTCGAACACCCGGCGTGGACGGGCATGCAAACTCACCAACTTTTGCATGAAGTGCTGGTTCCGGTTTGCCATCCTGGACTTCTGACAGGACGCAATCGAACAACCGCATTGGACGAATTACCGCGCCTTCACCGACGACAGAACCCTGACGCTTGGCAACACTACTCCCAAGAGGTGGGAAGCCCGCTGACCAATCCTGCAATTGGCGCACGCTTTGATCTCCATGGAATGTTGATAGAAGCCGCATTGGCCGGCCTCGGCGTTGCGCTAGTACCGCGCCTGTACGTTGAGACCGAACTGGCGTCAGGAAGCCTGATCGCCCCGTGGCCGGACGGAAAAACCATCTCTAAAACCTTCTGCCTCATCCTCCCTGAGCCCATCGAATTGGGTAGAGAGCCAATACAAGCTTTTGCTCAATGGCTGCTCGACGAAGCAAAGAAGGGAACAGAACTTGCCCGCGGCGATCATCTTCTTCGCCTCCCCTAGACGCTCACACGCTTGAGCCAGGGTGATCCCGCCTAAGCCGTAACGACCGGAGCTGACGTCACACAAACACGCTGCCTGGCGATGCACAAAGCTGCCAGAATTTGCCAGCCCCAAAAAGCCAAAAGCCCGCAATTACGCGGGCTCCAGGGCATTTTTTGCTAGTGGGTGCCGGACAATGCCGGACGTCCAATCATTCCCACTCAATCGTCGCCGGCGGCTTGCTCGACACGTCATACGTCACGCGCGAGATGCCTTCGATCTCATTGATGATACGGCCGCTGACGGTTTCCAGCAGTTCGTACGGCAGGTGTGCCCAGCGGGCGGTCATGAAGTCGATGGTTTCCACTGCACGCAGGGCCACGACCCAGGCGTAACGACGGCCATCGCCGACAACGCCAACCGACTTGACCGGCTGGAACACCACGAACGCCTGGCTGACTTTGTGGTACCAGTCGGCCTTGCGCAGTTCTTCGATGAAGATATGGTCGGCGCGACGCAGCAGGTCGGCGTATTCCTTCTTCACTTCACCAAGGATGCGCACACCCAGGCCAGGGCCTGGGAAGGGGTGACGGTAGACCATGTCGTACGGCAGGCCCAGTTCCAGGCCCAGGCGACGGACTTCGTCCTTGAACAGTTCGCGCAGCGGTTCGACCAGCTTGAGGTTCATTTCCTCAGGCAGGCCACCCACGTTGTGGTGGGACTTGATCACGTGGGCCTTGCCGCTCTTGGCGCCGGCCGACTCGATCACGTCGGGGTAAATGGTGCCCTGGGCGAGGTACTTGATGTTGTCCAGTTTGCTGGACTGGGCATCGAACACGTCGATGAAGGTGCGACCGATGATCTTGCGCTTCTTCTCCGGGTCGGACTCGCCGGCCAGGTTATTCAGGAACTGCTCTTCGGCGTTGGCGCGGATCACTTTGACGCCCATGTTCTCGGCGAACATGGCCATCACTTGCTCGCCTTCGTGCAGGCGCAGCAGGCCGTTGTCGACGAACACGCAGGTCAGTTGGTCGCCGATGGCCTTGTGCAGCAGCGCAGCAACCACGGAGGAGTCAACGCCGCCCGACAGACCAAGCAGCACGTTGTCGGTACCGACCTGGGCGCGTACTTGGGCGATGGCGTCTTCAGCGATTTTCGACGGGGTCCACAGGGCTTCACACTCGCAGATATCGAGGATGAAGCGCGACAGAATGCGCCCGCCTTGCTTGGTGTGGGTCACTTCCGGGTGGAACTGCACGCCGTAGTAGCGACGCTCGTCACTGAACATGCCGGCGATCGGGCAGCTCGGGGTGCTGGCCAGGATGTGGAAGTCTTCCGGCATCTTGGTGACCTTGTCACCATGGCTCATCCATACGTCGAGGCCGAACAGGCCGTCGGCGTCGACGTGATCTTCGATGCCGTCCAGCAGGCGGCTCTTGCCGACCACGTCCACACGGGCATAACCGAACTCACGCAACTCGGAACCTTCGACCTTGCCGCCCAGTTGCTCAGCCATGGTCTGCATGCCGTAGCAAATACCGAAGACCGGCACGCCCAGGTCGAACACGGCTTGTGGGCAGCGCGGGCTGTTGGCTTCGTGCACGGACTCGGGGCCGCCGGCGAGGATGACGCCTTTAGGGGCGAATTCGCGGATCGCTTCGTCGTCCATGTCGAACGGATGCAGTTCGCAATACACGCCGATTTCACGCACGCGGCGGGCGATCAGTTGGGTGTACTGGGAACCGAAGTCGAGGATCAGGATGCGGTGGGCGTGAATGTCGAGGGCCATGAAGTCAGTCTCGTCTAATGAATCAGAAACAACTCGGGGCTGAAGAACAGCCCCGGTTACTTAACATTTTGCTGGAAGCTTCAACCTACGCGGTAGTTTGGCGCTTCCTTGGTGATCTGCACGTCGTGGACATGGGATTCAGCCATGCCGGCGCCGGTGATCCGTACGAACTCTGGCTTGGTGCGCATTTCGTCGATGTTGGCGCTGCCGGTGTAGCCCATCGAGGAACGCAGGCCACCCATCAGTTGATGGATGATGGCGCTCAGGGTGCCCTTGTACGGCACACGGCCTTCGATACCTTCCGGAACGAGCTTCTCAGCGCCAGCCGAGGAGTCCTGGAAGTAACGGTCGGAAGAACCTTGCGCCTGGGACATGGCGCCCAACGAACCCATGCCGCGGTAAGCCTTGTACGAACGGCCCTGGAACAGTTCGATTTCGCCCGGCGCCTCTTCGGTACCGGCGAACATCGAGCCCATCATCACGCAGGAGGCACCGGCGACGATGGCCTTGGACAGGTCACCGGAGAAACGGATGCCGCCGTCGGCGATCAACGGTACGCCAGTGCCTTCAAGGGCAGCGGCGACGTTGGCGATGGCGCTGATTTGCGGCACGCCCACACCGGCGACGATCCGGGTGGTGCAGATCGAGCCAGGGCCGATACCGACCTTGACCGCATCCGCGCCCGCTTCGGCCAGAGCCTTGGCGGCAGCGCCGGTGGCGATGTTGCCGCCGATCACTTGCACTTCAGGGAAATTCTGTTTGACCCAACGTACGCGGTCGATCACGCCTTTGGAGTGACCGTGGGCGGTGTCGACCACCACCACGTCCACACCGGCAGCGACCAGGGCCGCAACGCGGTCACCCGTGTCTTTACCGGTGCCGACGGCGGCGCCGACGCGCAGACGACCTTGGTCATCCTTGCTGGCCAGCGGGTAAGCCTTGGCTTTTTCGATGTCGTTGACGGTCATCATGCCCTTGAGGGCGAATTTGTCGTCGACGATCAGCACGCGCTCGATGCGGTGCTTGTGCAGCAATTCGCGCACGTCGTTCTTGTCGGCGCCTTCCTTGACCGTGACCAGACGCTCTTTAGGCGTCATCACTTCGCGGACGGTGACTTCAAGACGGTTCTCGAAACGCACGTCACGGGAGGTAACGATGCCGACCAGGTCGCCATCGTGCAGTACCGGAACGCCGGAGATGTTGTGCAGGCGGGTCAGGTCGAACAGGTCACGCACGGTAGCGTCGGCTTCGATGGTGATCGGATCCTTCACCACACCGGCTTCGTAACGCTTGACCTTGCGCACTTCGGCAGCTTGCTGCTCGATGGTCATGTTCTTGTGAATAATGCCGATGCCGCCTTCCTGAGCCATGGCAATGGCCAGACGGGCTTCGGTGACGGTGTCCATGGCAGCGGAAACCAGGGGAATATTCAGCTCGATGCCACGGGTTAGGCGGGTCTTGAGACTGACTTCGTTAGGAAGCACCTCGGAATAACCAGGCACTAGGAGAATGTCGTCGAATGTCAGAGCTTCTTGGCTGATACGCAGCATCGCGGGGGCTCCCGAGCGGGAAAATGGAAGCGCGCCATTATATACATGCACCCTGCCTGGCTCAATGTAAAACTCTGACAAACTTGGTAATACTGATAGATGGATTAAAGTTCGACCTTGACCCAACTGATCTTCTGGTCCAGCCAATCGGCAAATTCGTCGATAAAGCTCTGCTTGAAGCCCGCTTCGGCCCAGTTGTTGAAGATAAATCCCAGGTTGGAAAACCCGCACTCCTGCAAGAACAGAAAGCCGTTGATGTCATCTTCATGCCCGCACAGTGGGCAGGTGAAGTTGTCGGTGTGGCCGGGCATCCAGTCTTCCAGGCTTTCGAACAACGCCTCCCCCACTTCCCGCCGACACCCCGGGCAGCCGGCCTCGCCAAGAAAGCCTTTGGCGGGCGTGTAGATACAGCGTTTGTAGATAATTTCCAGCCCATTGACCGGCTCGTTGAACGGTAGCGCTTCGGGATACAACACCACGGCGCGGGCGCCGTCGGCCAGGGCATAGCCCATGCGGTTGCCGGTGCGGCCGCAGGTGGTCAGTTCTTCCTTGACGATATTCTTGCGCACCAGCCAGCGCACGATTGCCCGAGCGCGGGGTTCGTGCACGGGCAAAGTGGAGATTTTCGGAACAAGGATGCTTTGGGAATTCATGGGAGTCCTGCGGTGTGGCTTCTGAAGCCTGGGAGGACGGCAGCTTAATCCCTGAAGAAATCAGGTCAAGTATTCAAATACCGTCCAATCAACGCAATGCCGCTGGCCAGCACCAGCCAAGTCACCAAGCGCACGAATGCCTCCCGCGACAGGCGCATCGTCAACCTGCGCCCTGCCCACAACCCCACAGCCATCGCCGGCAACAAGCACACAGCGAGCAGCAACAGCGGTAAGTCCGCATACACACCGGCGACCAGGAACAGACTCAAGCGCACCACAGTGCTGCAACTGATCAACGCACTTTGGGTGGCGCGCGCCGCGTCCTTGGGCAGACGACTGTTCAGATAGATCGCATACAAAAAACCGCCGCTGCCGAACAGCGCACCAAAAAGCCCGCCGATCGTCCCCATCGGGATCGACCAACCCGCAGCCAACTGCGTCGGGCGGGCCTTTATCGCCAGGCTATAAAGGGCGTAGGCACTGATAAACAACCCCATCAACAGCAGCAATAGGTCGGAATGCAGATTGAGCAAAAACACCACGCCCAAGGTACAACCGACGGCCATGCACGGCAGCAGGCGCAATAACTCGGGCTTGCTCACGTCTCGTCGGGTTTGCAGCAAACCGCCAAACGCCGCGACAAAATCCAACAGCACCAGCAGCGGGATGATCTTCGACAGCGGCATAAACAAAATCAACACCGGCCCGGCCACCAGCGCCGTGCCAAAGCCGGCGATGCCGAACACGATATAGGCAACGGCCACGCCCAGGCCGATCACGAGCCACTCCAAACCGCTAAACGACCACTGACTCATCAGCTCAACCGGGCCCATGGGTGATTCCTTGCAAGAGATGGCGTTCACTTTAGCCATCGCCGAGCGTTGCGACTAATATCTTCAAATCCTTCAAGCCATCTTAAAAAGGCATAACGCGTGATCTCCACCCGCCAATTGCGCTACTTCGTTGAAATCGCCGACAGCGGCAGTTTCAGTGCCGCGGCCGAGCGCCTGTTCGTCGCGCAATCGGCCTTGAGCCGGCAAATCAAGGCGCTTGAGCACCAACTGCAAACGCCGCTGTTCGAACGCACGGCGCGTCAACCAAAGCTGACCGCGGCGGGCGAAGCCTTTTACCCTCGGGCGCGCAACCTGCTGAGCGAACTGCAAAAGGCCAGTGAAGTGGCGACCCAGATCGGCAGCGGCCAGGTCGGCACCCTGCGTCTGAGCCATTCGAGCACCGTGCCGATGAGCGGCGTGCTGCTGCGCGGCATCAGTACCTGGCTGGAGCGCTGCCCTGGGGTTTCGGTGGATATCGCCAAGATGTCCTCCGAAGCGCAGTTGGAAGAGATCGCCGACGGCCGCCTGGACGTCGGCCTGCTGCGCTTGCCGGTATTGCGCCAGCGCGAAGGCGTGCGTGTACAGCCTTTATACAGCGAGCCCTTGATGCTGGCGGTGCCGCCGAACCATGCGCTGGCTGGCCGTGATGCGCCCATTGAGCTGGCGCAGCTGCGGGATGAGGCGTTTATTTCGATCCCCCATCCACAGCGCGGCGGTTTGAGTTATCTGTCCGCCGAGCTGTGCATGCGCGCCGGTTTCTTCCCCAAGGCGGCTCGGGTGATGTCGCGCAAGACCACGCAGTTGCAGTTGATCCAGGCCGGTTTCGGTATTGCATTGTTACCAAAATCCATGCAAGACATTGCACCTGCCAACCTGCGTTTTTTACCCCTGGCCGAGCCGGACTGCCTCAGCACCGTGGCCCTGGCCTGCGCGCAAGGGCCGAGCGCGCTGGTCGAGCAATTCTGCCAAACCCTAAGCGAATGCCTATAAACTGCCGCCCATGATTAAAGACCTGTTGCCATGATTAAAGACCCGTTTGCCCGTCTGGGCCTGGACCGCGAAGTTCTGACTGTCAGCCAGCTCAACGGCCGTGCGCGGGTGTTGCTGGAAGACGTGTTCGCCAATATCTGGGTCGAAGGCGAAATCTCCAACCTCGCCCGCCCGGCGTCCGGCCACGTGTATTTCACCCTCAAGGACAGTGGCGCCCAGGTGCGTTGCGCATTGTTTCGCAGTAACGCCGCACGGGTTCGGCAGGCCTTGAAGGATGGCCTGGCGGTGAAGGTGCGCGGCAAGGTCTCGTTGTTTGAGGGCCGTGGTGATTACCAGTTGATTCTCGACACCGTGGAGCCCGCCGGCGACGGTGCGCTGCGCTTGGCCTTCGATGCGCTGAAAGAAAAACTCAGCGCCGAAGGACTGTTCAGCGCCGAGCGCAAAGTGCCGCTGCCGGCCCACCCGCAGCGCATCGGCATCATCAGCTCACCCACCGGCGCGGTGATCCGCGACATCATCAGCGTATTCCGTCGCCGTGCGCCGCAGGTGCAACTGACGTTGATCCCCACCGCCGTGCAAGGCCGCGAAGCCATCCCGCAAATTGTACGGGCGCTGAAACTGGCGGATGCGCGCGGCTTCGACGCACTGATCCTGGCCCGTGGCGGCGGTTCGCTGGAGGACCTCTGGTGCTTCAACGAAGAAGCCGTGGCCCGTGCGGTGGATGCCTGCGTAACCCCTATTGTCAGCGCCGTCGGCCATGAAACCGATGTATCGATCAGCGACTTCGTGGCTGACGTGCGCGCACCCACTCCGTCCGCTGCCGCCGAGCTGCTGGCGCCGGATTCAAGCCATCTGGTGCGCCAGGTGGAGAACCTGCATCGGCGCCTGGTGATGCTGATGCGCAACCGCCTGCGGCACGACCGCTTGCGACTTGAAGGCATGACCCGCCGCCTGCGTCATCCGGGCGAACGTCTGCGCCAACAGGCCCAACGCCTCGACGACTTGGACATGCGCCTACGCCGTGCCTTCGAGCGTAGCCTCAACACCCGGCGCGAGCGCTTGATCCGCCTGGAAACCCGCCTCGCCGGCCAGCATCCGGGACGCCAACTGGCCCTATTGCGCCAGCGCTTGGACAGCCTCGCCGAACGCCTGCCGCGCGCCATGCGCGAAGGCCTCAAGGCGCGTCGTCTGCAATTGCAAAGCCAGGTGCAGACGCTGCAGGTGGTCAGCCCGCTGGCCACCCTGGGCCGCGGCTACAGCATCCTGCTGGACGAGCGTGGCCAAGCCATTCGCAATGCCGCGCAGACCCACACCGGCCAGCGTCTGACCGCGCGACTCGGTGAAGGCCAATTGCAAGTGCGGGTGGAAGACAACCACCTGACACCCGTTACCCTTTCGTTACTGGATTAATCGATGCCACGTCTTTTTAGCATGTTGATGCTGCTATGCCTGACCTTTAACGCCCACGCCGACAGTTACATCAGCCGCACCCTGAACAAACCGGTGCCGGGCGGCGTGGCAGTGGTCGAGCTGGGCCCTTCGGCAACGGCGCCCAAGGCCACGTATCAAGGCAAGCCGGTGCTGGTGGTCAAGGAACAGGACAATTGGCTGGCGATCGTCGGCATTCCGCTGACGGTCAAACCCGGCAACGAGCGCATCAGCAGCGGCGGCCGCAGCCTGCCCTTTATCGTCGGCTATAAAAAGTACCCGGAACAGCGCATCACCTTGAAGAATAAAAGCCAGGTCAACCCTGCCCCGGCGCAGCTCAAGCGCATCGAGGCCGAGCTGGCGGTACAGATCAAGGCTTACCGCAGTTTCAGCCCGAACCTGCCGAGCAATCTGGTGCTGGACAAACCGGTCAACGGTCCGCTGTCGAGCAAGTTCGGCGTGCGCCGCTTTTTCAACGGCGAAGAGCGCAACCCGCATTCGGGCCTGGACTTCGCGGTGCCCGCCGGCACGCCGATCAAAACGCCTGCAAACGGCAAAGTGATTCTGGTGGGCAATTACTTTTTCAACGGCAATACCGTGTTCGTCGATCACGGCCAAGGCTTTATCAGCATGTTCTGCCACATGTCCACGATCGACGTGAAGGTCGGCCAGCAACTGGTGCGAGGTGCGGTGGTGGGCAAGGTCGGCTCGACCGGCCGAGCGACGGGGCCGCACATGCACTGGAACGTCAGCCTTAACGATGCGCGGGTGGACCCGGCGATCTTTATTGGCGCATTCCAACCTTGATATCCGCGATTGCGCGCCCAAGAATTGGCGCGCAATAAAACCCATATCACACCCGAATAATTGGCAGAAAATCTCGATCGAACTGCACAAAAAAGAACTTCTATCAATTTTTTTCGACTGCTTGCCATCATTCACCTCGGCGGTTAGGGTTGGACCTATGAAAACCTCTCACACCCTCATTCAGCTCCGCCAGCACCGCAGCCTGTGCCTTGTCAGCGCACGACTGCCAGGCTGAATCGATCTGCCTCGTCTTGTGCTTTATCCCCAATAACAGTTCCACGGCAGGCCGCCTCTTCTCGGCCCCTACACAAAGGATTTCCCGATGAGCATGCTCAAAGACCCGTCTTCGAAGTACCGCGCGTTCCCGACCATCGATATCCCGGACCGCACCTGGCCATCGAAAACCATCACCGCCGCGCCAATCTGGTGCAGTTCCGACTTGCGTGATGGCAACCAATCGCTGATCGAACCGATGGATGCGGTAAAAAAATTGCGCTTCTGGAAAACCCTGGTCGCAGTGGGCGTGAAGGAAATCGAGGCCTCCTTCCCGGCGGCCTCGCAGACCGACTTCGACTTTGTGCGCACCCTGATCGAAGACAACCACATCCCCGAGGACACCACCATCCAGGTGCTGACCCAGGGCCGTGAAGACTTGATCGCACGTACCTTCGAATCTCTGCGCGGAGCCAAGAAGGCCATCGTGCACTTGTACAACGCCACCTCGCCGTCGTTCCGCCGCATCGTGTTCAACCAGGACAAGGACGGTATCAAGGCGATTGCAGTCAACGCCGCCAAGCTGTTCGTCAAATACGCCGCCCAGCAACCGGAAACCCAGTGGACTTTCGAGTACTCGCCTGAGACCTTCAGCGCCACCGAACTGGAGTTCGCCAAGGAAGTCTGCGACGCCGTGATCGAGGTGTGGAACCCGACACCGGAGCACAAGGTCATCCTCAACCTGCCGGCAACCGTGGAGTGCGCCACGCCGAATATCTATGCCGACCAGATCGAGTGGTTCGGTCGTCATATCAACCGCCGTGACAGCGTGATCATCAGCCTGCACACCCACAACGACCGTGGTACCGGCGTGGCTGCCACCGAATTGGGCCTGATGGCCGGTGCCGACCGTGTCGAAGGCTGCCTGTTCGGCAACGGCGAGCGCACCGGTAACGTCGATCTGGTCACCGTGGCCCTGAACCTCTATACCCAGGGCGTGGACCCTGAGCTGGATTTCTCCGATATCGACGGCGTGCGTAAAGTCGTTGAAGAGTGCAACCAGATCCAGGTCCACCCACGTCACCCGTACGTCGGCGACCTGGTTCACACCGCGTTCTCCGGCTCCCACCAGGATGCGATCCGCAAGGGCTTTGCCCAGCAGAAATCCGACGCGCTGTGGGAAGTCCCGTACTTGCCGATCGACCCTGCAGACATCGGCCGCAGCTACGAGGCCGTGATCCGCGTCAACAGCCAGTCAGGCAAGGGTGGCATCGCCTACCTGCTGGAACAGGAATACGACATCAGCTTGCCGCGTCGCATGCAGATCGAGTTCAGCCAAGTCGTGCAGGCCGAAACCGACCGCGTGGGCCTGGAGATGACCGCACCGCAAATCTATGCGTTGCTGCAGCGTGAATACCTGCAAGCCAACACACCGTATGCGTTGGTCAGCCATCGTTTGCAGGAAGAGAACGGCAACAGCTTCGTCGAGGTGGAAGTCTCCGGCAAAGGCCAGGGCGAAACCAACCTGCACTGGAAAGGCAAAGGCAACGGCGCGCTGGAAGCCTTGGTGGCCGGCCTGCCGGTGGCGGTCGAGATCATGGACTACAACGAACACGCGATCGGCGCGGGCACCAACGCCAAGGCTGCGGCCTATATCGAACTGCGCGTGAACGGCGAACGCCCGGTGCATGGCGTGGGCATCGATGAAAACATCACCACGGCCAGCTTCAAGGCATTGTTCAGTGCACTGAACCGCTCGTTGAGCCAGTTGGAAGCGAAGGCGGCGTAAACGTCGACCGCTGAGTGCCAAAGGCCCCTAGGTGTGAATCCAGGGGCCTTTTTATTGAGCGTCAGATTTGGGTTGACTGTCAGGGACTCATCGGGGGCAAGCCCCCTCCCACAGGTTGATTTGTGAATACACACAAAATGTGGGAGGGGGCTTGCCCCCGATAACTATCAGTTAGACGAACTGAAAACTATCGGCATCCAGATGCGCCGGAAACCGGGCGCGATACGCCGCCAACTCAGCCGCCTCCAGCTTCACCTGAAACACCCCGTCAGCCTCCCCCGCACTGAGCAGCGTCTCTCCCTGGAAGTCCAGCACCTGACTGTCGCCGGTATAGGCAAAGCCTTTGCCATCGGTGCCGACCCTATTCACTGCCGCTACATAACACAGGTTTTCGATGGCCCGCGCCGGTAGCAAGCGGTTCCAGTGCTGGCGCCGGGCGCCGGGCCAGTTGGCCGTGTACAACAACAGGTCAGTATCTTGAGCGTCGCGGCTCCATACCGGGAAGCGCAGGTCGTAGCAAATCAACGGGCGTATACGCCAGCCCTTCAATTCGAACTGCACTTGGCGCTCGCCGGGGGTGTAGTGATTGTGCTCACCGGCCATGCGGAATAGATGGCGCTTGTCGTAGTGCAACACCTCGCCATCCGGCCGTGCCCATAGCAGGCGATTGCGATGGCTGCCGTCGGCGGCCTGGATGATCACGCTGCCGGTGATCACTGCGTCGTATTTGACCGCTTGGGATTGCAACCACTGCTGGGTGGGACCGTGTTCCGGTTCGGCGAGGGCCTGGGACTCCATGGAGAAACCCGTGGTAAACATCTCGGGCAGTACGATCAGATCGGCTCCCCTGGCCTGCTCCAGCAGCAGTTCAAAATGCTCAAGGTTGGCCTGGCGGTCGTGCCAGGCCAGGGTGGTCTGGATCAGGGCAATCGTCAGATCGGGCAGTGCAGTCAGATCACGCATAGTTTTTCGGCTGCCTGGCGCAGCGTGTCCTCACGTTTGGCAAAGCACAAGCGCACCAGGCGCTGGCCTTGGGGTGGGTGCTGGTAGAACACCGAGATCGGAATGCTCGCCACGCCATGTTCACGGGTCATCCACAGCGACATGGCGACGTCATCCAGATCCGGGCGTATCTGTGAGTAGTCCACCAATTGGAAGTAAGTACCGGCGACCCGGGTAAAGCTCAAGCGCGACGGCGCCAGCAAGTCGCAGAACAGGTCGCGCTTGGCCTGATAGAACGCCGGCAGTTCTTCGACATGCTCCGGGTGTTCGGCCATAAAGTCAGCCAATGCGCACTGCAACGGTGTCACACCACAGAAATTGACGTATTGGTGCACCTTGCGCAGTTCGGCCGTCAACGCCGGTGGGGCGACGACATAGCCGGTTTTCCAGCCGGTGACGTGATAGGTCTTGCCAAAGGAGCTGACCACGAACGCACGTTGGTACAGCTCCTCATGGGCCAACACGCTGACGTGAGAGACCCCGTCGAATACCAAGTGCTCGTAAACCTCATCGCTGACCAGGTAAATATCGCGATCGCGGATCAGTTCAGCCAATTGGTCCAGCTCAGCACGGCTGATCAACGCGCCGGTCGGGTTGTGGGGGGTGTTGAGGATGATCATGCGCGTGCGCGGCGAAAGCGCCGCCTTGATCCGTTCAAAGTCCAGCGCGAAGCCTTGCAGGCTCAGTTGCACATGCACGCAACGGCCGCCGGCCAGCTCCACCGAGGGTTCATAGCTGTCGTAGCACGGGTCGAACACGATGACTTCGTCGCCGCTGCGAATCACTGCCTGGATGGCGCAAAAGATCGCGGCAGTCGCGCCAGGCGTGATGGTCACTTCGGTGTCGGGATTGACCGTAACCCCATAACTGCGGGCGATCTTGGCCGCCACTTGCTGACGCAGAGCCGGCAAACCCGTCATAGGCGAATATTGGTTATGGCCGGCGGCAACATGCTTGCCCACCGCATCGAGCAAACCTTGAGGCCCGTTGAAATCGGGGAAACCCTGGGACAGGTTGAGGGCGCCGGTTTCAGCGGCGAGTTGCGACATGGTGGTAAAAATGGTCGTGCCGACCGTTGGCAGCTTGCTGGTGATCATCGAAGGCCCCTGCGGATGAGCCCCAAGTTTTAAGCTGCCAACCCGGTTGGGTCAAGGCACAAACCGGCGCGCACAAAAAAGGGCTCATCAAGAGCCCTTTCTGCGAAGTCGATATCAGCGCTTGTCGCGGCGCTTTTTGTCGGCTTTTTTGTGGTGAGTCATCAAACGACGCTTCTTGTTCACCTGACGGTCAGTCAGTGTGTTCTTGTTGCCTTCGTATGGGTTCTCGCCACCTTTGAACTCGATACGAATCGGCGTACCGACCAGTTTCAAGACGCGGCGGTAGGTGTTTTCCAGGTAACGCACGTAGGACTTGGGCACCTTCTCGATCTGGTTACCGTGGATCACGATAATCGGCGGGTTGGCACCACCCAAGTGGGCGTAACGCAGCTTGATCCGACGGTTGTTGACCATCGGCGGCGCGTGCTCGCCCACTGCGTCTTCCAGGATCTGGGTCAGACGGTTGGTCGGCCAACGGGTGACCGCGGACTTGAACGAGTTCTGTACGGAGGCATACAGGTTACCCACGCCAGTGCCGTGCAACGCCGAGATGAAGTGGATATCCGCAAACTCGACGAAGAACAGCCGACGCTGCAGCTCGACCTTGACGAAGTCGCGCTCGCTCGGCGTCATGCCGTCCCACTTGTTGATCGCGATCACCAGTGCCCGACCGGCCTCCAGGGCGAAGCCCAGCAGGTTGAGGTCGTGGTCCACCACGCCTTCACGGGCGTCCATCACAAAGATCACCACGTTGGCGTCCTTGATGGCTTGCAGGGTCTTCACCACGGAGAATTTTTCAACTTCCTCATGGATCTTGCCGCGCTTGCGCACACCGGCGGTGTCGATCAGCGTGTACTTCTCGTCGTTGCGTTCGAACGGGATGTAGATGCTGTCGCGGGTGGTGCCTGGCTGGTCATAGACGATAACGCGGTCTTCACCGAGCATGCGGTTGACCAGGGTCGACTTGCCCACATTGGGGCGGCCGATAATGGCGATCTTGATACCGTCTTTTTCGCTCGGGCCAGGAATGCGCTTGGCTTCCTCGCCTTCGGCGACGATCTCTTCTTCGCCCTCTTCTTCCTCGACATCATCTTTCGGGAAGTCGCGCAGAGCGATTTCCAACATCTGAGTGATGCCGCGACCGTGGGCACCGGCAATCGGGATCGCGTCACCCAGGCCCATCGGGCTGAATTCGGCACGGGCCTGCTCAGGATCGATGTTGTCGATCTTGTTGGCGACCAGGTAGGAGCGTTTGTTGCGCTTGCGCAGGTGCTCGCCGATCATTTGGTCGGCAGCGGTGTAGCCCGCGCGGGCGTCCACCAGGAACAACACGACATCGGCTTCTTCAATGGCTAGCAGCGACTGCTCGGCCATTTTTTCGTCCATGCCATGCTCGTCACCGGAGATACCACCGGTGTCGACGATAATGTAGGAGCGCCCTTGCCACTTTGCCTCACCGTATTGGCGATCACGGGTCAGACCGGACAAGTCGCCGACAATGGCGTCGCGAGTCCTGGTCAGGCGGTTGAACAAGGTGGACTTGCCGACGTTAGGTCGGCCCACCAGGGCGATTACGGGAACCATGCGGCTCTCCACTTCGTTATTTCAGAAAATACAAAAGCCGCTGCAGGGCAGCGGCTGGTGCTCGGGGCAGCATATTCATGCCGCATGCCCTGCCGAAGCAGGGCCGCCTGGGGGTGACCCCAAGCATAGTCAAACCTTTACTTGATGGTCAGGGCTTCCAGCTTGCCGCTGTTGCCATACACATAAAGCATGTTACCCACCACCAGCGGACGCGCACGCAGGCCGTCGCTGTCGATACGCTCGCGACCGACAAAACGACCGTCCACCTGGCTCAGCAGGTGCAGGTAGCCTTCGAAGTCGCCGACCGCCACATAGCTGGAGAATACTTCCGGCGCCGACAACTGACGGCGAGCCAGCGAGTCGTTGCTCCACAACGCAGTGGTAGTACGCTCGTCGACGCTTTCCACGGTTCCCGACGCCAGGCTTACATAGACGCTGCCAAGCCCCTGCGCGACACCGGCGTAGCTGGAAGCATCACGCTGCCAGTTCACACGACCGGTCTGCAGGTCCAGTGCCGCGACACGGCCTTGGTAAGTGGCGACGTAGAGGGTTTCGCCCGACAGCAGCAAGCCGCCATCGATATCCACAACGCGGTCCAGCTCGGAACGACCTTGTGGGATGGCCACGCGGGTTTCCCAGGCCGGTACGCCGTTAAGCGTATCAAGGGCGACCACTTTACCGGTCGACAGACCTACCACGGCAAGATTATTGGTCACTACCGGACCGCTGGTACCGCGCAAGGTCAACACCGCCGGGGTACTGTCGTACAACCAGCGCTGTTCGCCGGTGCTGGCGTCCAGGCCAATCACACGGTCGTCCTGGGTCTGCACCACGACCACATTGCCATTGGTGGCAGGGGGTGCGAGTACTTCACTGGTCACGCGAGCGCGCCATTTCTCTTCACCGGTGCTGGAATCCAGCGCCACGACTTCGCCCTTGAGCGTGCCGAGCATTACCAGGCCATAACCCACGCCAACGGCGCCGGACACTGGCAGTTCCAGGTCTTTCTTCCACTTGACGTCGCCGTTCATGCGATCCATGGAGATCACAACGCCGGTCACGTCAGCGGCAACGATGTTTTCACCGTCGATAGCCGGCACCAACATATTGTAGGTTTCGCCCTGACCGTCACCGATGGAGCGGCTCCACTGCTTTTGCAGGACCACTTCTTCCTTGAAGCTGGTCAGCTCGGCCGGAGGCAGTTCTTTTTTACTGTTGCTGCTGCAACCCGCGGCCAGAAGGGCCAGAGCCAGCAATGCTGCATGTTTCCAACGGATCACGTCACGCATCCCCTTTGGCCAAGTCGTCCAGCTTGATTTGTAAGCCACCGACCGCCGCTTCATCAGACAGCGCCGCCTTGGCTTTTTGGTACGCAGCATTCGCTTCGTCGGTACGACCCAATTGGACCAGCAGGTCGCCCTTGAGCTCTTCGCGAGTGGCTACAAATGCTTTGTCAGCATCGCCGTCGAGCAGTTTGAGTGCTTCGTCAGCTTTGTTCTGTGCCGCCATCACCTGAGCCAGGCGCTGACGCGCGATTTCACCCAGGGTCGGGTTGGTCGGCTTGTCGACGATGGCTTTCAGCTCGGTGGCTGCATCATCCAGCTTGCCGGTATCGACCGCGACTTTCGCGACGAACAGGCTGCCGTACTGGGCGTAGGTGCTGCCGCCGAATTCGTTCTTCAGCTTGCCGGCCAGGTCGGCCACGCGCGCCGGATCGGGCTTACCGTCCGGTGTCAGGGTGGTTTCCAGCAATTGCTGATAAACGATCGAGGCGCCTTGGGATTGGTTGGCCTGATACTTGGTCCAGGCTTGCCAGCCGAACACCACCACTAAAGCCAGCAGACCGCCGGTAACCAGGGGCTTGCCGTTACGCTGCCACCAGTCCTTGAACTCGGCCAACTGCTCATCATCAGTACTCGACACCCCAATACTCCTTAATCGCTAAATTCGGCTGTTCGACAGCTTCAACCCTGCACGACGCAGGTGGCCAAGTGCGCTGCGAGCGCATCAAAGGCAATATTCTGTTGCTCGCCCTGGCCACGCAGGGGTTTGAAACCTATCACTTGCTGGGCCAACTCGTCATCGCCCAGGATCAATGCGTACAACGCACCGCTCTTGTCGGCTTTCTTGAACTGACTCTTGAAGCTGCCCGCGCCGGCGTTGATCTGCAGGCGCAAGTTTGGCAGTTGGTCGCGCACCTTTTCGCTCAAGGCAAGTGCAGCCAACTCGGCGGCCTCGCCAAAGGCGCACAGGTACACATCCACCTGACGGGAAATTTCTTCCGGCACCTGCTCCAGGGTTTCCAGCAGCAGGATCAAGCGCTCGATGCCCATGGCAAACCCTACGCCGGTGGTCGGCTTGCCGCCCATCTGCTCGACCAGGCCATCATAACGGCCACCGGCACACACGGTGCCCTGGGCGCCGAGCTTGTCGGTAACCCATTCGAATACGGTTTTGCTGTAGTAATCCAGGCCACGTACCAATTTCGGATTGATCACGTAGGGAATACCGGCCGCATCCAGGCGAGCCTTGAGGCCCTCGAAGTGCGTGCGGGATTCGTCGTCCAGGTAATCGGCCATTTTCGGCGCATCGACCAGGACCGCCTGGGTATCGGCGTTCTTGGTGTCCAGCACGCGCAGCGGGTTGGTCTTCAGACGGCGCTGGCTGTCTTCATCCAACTGATCCAGGCGCGCGGACAGGAATTCAACCAGGGCTTCGCGATAGCGCCCACGGGACTCGCTGGTGCCCAGGCTGTTGAGTTCAAGCTTGACCGCATCGCGGATGCCCAGCATGCCCCACAGGCGCCATGTCAGCACGATCAATTCGGCGTCAATGTCCGGGCCATCGAGGTTGAACACTTCCAGGCCGATCTGATGAAACTGGCGATAACGGCCCTTCTGCGGACGCTCGTGACGAAACATGGGGCCGATGTACCACAGTTTCTGCGGCTGGCCGCCACCGGTCAGGCCGTGTTCGAGTACTGCGCGCACGCAGGCGGCAGTACCTTCCGGACGCAGGGTCAGGGAGTCGCCGTTGCGGTCTTCGAAGGTGTACATCTCTTTTTCGACGATGTCGGTCACTTCACCGATGGAGCGCTTGAACAACTCGGTGAACTCGACGATTGGCATGCGGATCTGCTTGTAACCGTAGTTATCCAGCAGGCGCGCGACAGTCCCCTCGAAATAGCGCCACAGTGGCGTCTGGTCGGGCAGGATGTCGTTCATGCCACGAATGGCTTGCAGAGACTTGCTCACATCAAATCCTTAAATTCGTTCTTAGCCGCGTGCGATCAGCGCTGCGTCAGCCGCGACCTTCTCGGCCGCTTTCTCGCGGATCAGCCGTTCAAGCTCATCCACCAGATTGTCATTCGTCAACTTCTGCGACGGTTTGCCGTCGATGTAAATCAGGTTCGGTGTACCGCCGGTCAAGCCAATATGGGCTTCCTTGGCTTCACCCGGCCCGTTGACCACACAACCGATCACCGCGACATCCAGCGGTACCAGCAGATCTTCGAGGCGCCCTTCCAGATCGTTCATGGTTTTCACCACGTCGAAATTCTGCCGCGAGCAGCTCGGGCAGGCGATGAAGTTGATGCCTCGGGAACGCAAATGCAGGGATTTGAGAATGTCGTAGCCGACTTTCACTTCCTCTACCGGGTCTGCCGCCAGGGAGATGCGGATGGTATCGCCAATCCCTTCGGCGAGCAGCATACCGAGACCCACCGCAGATTTCACTGTGCCTGAGCGCAAACCGCCCGCTTCGGTGATACCCAGGTGCAGCGGCTGCACGATTTCCTTGGCCAATAAACGGTAGGCTTCTACCGCCATGAACACATCGGAGGCCTTTACGCTGACCTTGAAGTCCTGGAAATTCAGGCGCTCCAGATGTTCAACGTGGCGCAACGCCGACTCAACCAGCGCCGCCGGGGTTGGCTCGCCGTATTTTTTTTGCAGGTCTTTTTCCAGGGAACCGGCGTTGACGCCGATACGGATAGGGATCCCACGATCACGCGCGGCATCCACCACCGCACGCACGCGGTCTTCGCGACCGATGTTGCCCGGGTTGATGCGCAGGCAGTCCACACCCAGCTCGGCAACGCGCAACGCAATGCGGTAGTCGAAGTGAATGTCGGCCACCAACGGCACTTTGACCAATTGCTTGATACGACCGAATGCCTCAGCGGCATCCATGTCCGGCACGGACACCCGCACGATGTCCACGCCGGCAGCTTCCAGGCGATTGATCTGGGCAACGGTTGCGGCCACATCATTGGTGTCGCTGTTGGTCATGCTCTGCACCGCGATGGGAGCATCGCCGCCCACCGGCACCGAGCCGACCCAGATCTTGCGCGATACGCGACGTTTGATTGGAGATTCGCCGTGCATGACTATTGTCCCAACTTGAGGCGAGCGGTCTCGCCACTGGTGAACGGCGCCACGTCCACAGGCTGGCCGTTATAGGCCACTTGTGCGCCTCGGGCGTAGCCCAGACGCAGCGTCAAAGGAGGCTTGCCGCCCTGGTCCAGCGTATCGCCCTTGCGCTTGAGACCGCTAAACAGCACTTTGCCATTGCCATCGGTGAGCTGCGTCCAGCAATCAGCGATGAAAGTGATCTGTACGCGCCCGTCACCGGCAATCAACGCAGGCGTGGTGGGCGGCGAAATCGCCGGGGTGGCCGGAGCAGCCGGGGCGGCGGTTGCTGGAGCCTGTGCGGGCACGGCAGGCACATGGGCTTGAGCGGCAGGCGCAGCCGGTGTTGCGGGGGCCGCAGGCGCGGTCGCAGCCGGAGCGGTTTCCGATGCGAGCGGTTGCTCAGTGGCCAACGGCGCCTCAGGCGTGGTCTGCCCCTCGACAACGGCCTGGTCTTCCGGCTCATCCAGCGGATGAATCTGGGTGGTGCCATCGGCGCTTTCGACTTCGACATGCTCCATGGCGTTACTGGTCATGTCCTTGGTGCGCTGGGAGGTCTGGTCTTGCCACCAGACAAAACCGCCGCCAATTACGGCGATCAGCAGCAAAAGGCTAACAATTCGCAAAATAGTGTGAGAAACGCGTACCGGCTCTTCGATACGTCCCAGGCCATGCACGCTGCTGCCTTGGGAGTCGGTGCCGGTGTACTGGTCGAACTCCTGAACCAATACGGTCTGGTCGATACCGAGCAATTTGGCATAAGCGCGGATATAGCCACGGGCGAAGGTATGCCCAGGCAACTTGTCGAACGCGCCTGCTTCAAGGTTAGACAGGGACGTAGTGGTCAAATTGAGCTTGAGGGCCACTTCCGCCAGCGACCAACCATTGCTTTCGCGGGCCTGACGCAAGGTCTCGCCTGGGTTTACGCGATTAGCTGCTACAACTTCCGGGTGCGCCGCTTTCATCATTGCTCCGACAGGTATTGCTGATATTCCGGGGTACCGGGATAGAGTCGTTCGAGTTGCTGGCCAAACCGTGCGGCCGTGTCGCGTTCTTCATGAACCGTCGCCAGGCGCACGCCGAGCAATAGACTACGTGCATTTTGCCCGCTGAGCAGGCTAAAACGTTCGTAATAGTCGCGGGCCGGCACATAATGCCTGTCTTCATAAGACAACTCAGCCATTTCGAGCAAGGCACGCGGCTGGCGAGCGTTCAAATGCAGAGCCTTTTCCAGATGCCGGCGGGCGTCTTCACGCTGGCCGAGGCGCACCGCAGTAACCCCGAGATTTTCGAATACCCGCGAGCGCTCAGGGTAGAGAGTATCAACGCTTGCTCGTTGGAAATAATCGGCGGCCTGCTCATATCGTTTCTGCGCGAACAGGAAGCTACCGTAGTTGTTCAGCAACCGTGGGTCGTCAGGACGGGCAGCCAGGGCCTTCTTGAAATAACCGTCAGCCAGCTCCGGCTCGGCCTGGGCTTGAAAGACCAGCGCCAACGCTGCATTAGCATCGGCATCATCGCCGTCCAGCTCAAGGGCCTTTTTCAACGGCACCTTGGCCTGTTCGCTCATGCCCTGCTGCAAATAGCCCAACCCCAACTGCACATAAGCGACTCGCGCTTCGTCACGGCCCTTGCCGGTTTGCAAAGGGTGGTCATGGCCCGATGAAACACACCCGGCGATACCGGTAATCAGCAGAAGCAGCGCAAGGCGCAAGGGCATAGAGATCCTCTCTCAGGTTCGATTCACAGCGCTTTGCGGCATATCGTCGGCGGCGCTCAGTTCGCGCACCGCAATATAACGTTCGCTGCGACGGGTGCGATCCAGCACCTGTCCTACCAATTGGCCACAGGCGGCGTCGATGTCTTCACCACGGGTGGTGCGTACGGTGACATTGAAGCCGGCCTGGTGCAGTTGATCCTGGAAACGACGGATGGCGTTGTTGCTCGGCCGCTCGTAGCCAGAATGGGGAAACGGGTTAAACGGAATCAGGTTGATCTTGCATGGGATGTTCTTGAGCAACTCGATCATCTCGACGGCGTGTTCGACCTTGTCGTTGATGTCTTTGAGTAAGGTGTACTCGATGGTCAGCACGCGCTTTTCGCCCAGGGACGACATGTAGCGCTGGCAAGATTCGAGCAGCATCTTAAGCGGATACTTTTTGTTGATCGGCACCAATTGGTTACGCAATGCGTCATTAGGTGCGTGCAGCGACAACGCCAGGGAGACGTCGATGTGCTTGGACAGCTCATCGATCATCGGCACCACGCCGGAGGTCGAGAGGGTCACACGGCGCTTGGAGATGCCGTAGCCCAGGTCGTCCATCATCAGGTGCATCGCCGAAACGACGTTGTCGAAGTTCAGCAGCGGCTCACCCATGCCCATCATCACCACGTTGGTGATGGCACGGTCGACGGTTGCCGGGACGCTGCCAAAGGATTTGTTGGCAATCCACACCTGGCCGATGACTTCGGCGGCCGTGAGGTTGCTATTGAAGCCTTGCTTGCCGGTGGAGCAGAAACTGCAATCCAGGGCACAGCCTGCCTGGGACGAAACGCACAATGTGCCGCGCTTGCCCTGGGGAATGTAAACGGTCTCTACGCAGCTGCCGGACGCCACACGCACCACCCACTTACGGGTGCCGTCGCTGGAAATGTCCTCGCTGACCACTTCGGGACCACGGACCTCAGCAATGGCCTTGAGCTTGTCGCGCAAGGCCTTGCTGACGTTCGTCATGGCGTCGAAATCGTCGACGCCAAAGTGGTGAATCCACTTCATTACCTGACCGGCACGGAAACGCTTCTCCCCGATTGAGTCGAAGAATTTTTCCATTTCCTGTTGAGTCAGACCCAGCAGGTTGGTTTTTACAGTCGATGTAGTCATGGATTCACCTTCACTCTTAAGCCGATGCTTAGCGAGTGGTTACTTCAGTAGCTGCGAAGAAGTACGAGATTTCGCGAGCGGCAGCGGCTTCGGAGTCCGAACCGTGTACAGCGTTGGCGTCGATGGATTCAGCGAAATCGGCACGGATGGTGCCGGCAGCTGCTTCTTTAGGGTTGGTAGCGCCCATCAGCTCACGGTTCAGAGCGATAGCGTTTTCGCCTTCCAGCACCTGAACGACAACAGGACCGGAGATCATGAAAGCAACCAGGTCACCGAAGAAACCACGCTCTTTGTGCTCAGCGTAGAAGCCTTCAGCTTCAGCTTTGGACAGTTGCTTGAGTTTCGAAGCTACCACCTTCAGGCCGGCTTTTTCGAAACGAGTGGTGATCTCGCCGATGACGTTTTTTGCAACAGCGTCAGGCTTGATGATGGAGAAAGTGCGTTGAACAGCCATGGTGTAACTCCAGAAACGGTAATTTACGAAAAATTAAACCCGCGAATTATACGCGGGTTATTGGGTATTGCCTAACTGCGTAAAAAGGCGGTTCAGTCTGCTTCTTCGATCCACAGGCCTTGAATCGCCTCCAGAACCTTTTCGCCGCCCCGGTCCGGGACGTCGTCAAAGTCAGGCAGCTCCAATACCAAATTACGCAACTTGACGAAGTTGACCGTTAGAGGATTGACCTCAGGGTGAGCTTCAGCAAGTTGTATAGCGATTTCTTGTACATCAACCCATTTCAGGCTCATGACATTTCCTTGAATCAATGCGGCGCTTCGGCTGCATGGTTGAGCGAATATTTCGGGATTTCCACAGTGAGATCTTCAGTTCCCACTCTCGCCTGGCAACTCAGGCGCGATGTCGGCTCAAGGCCCCACGCCCTGTCAAGGTAGTCTTCTTCCAGATCGTCGGCCTCGTTGAGGCTATCAAAACCTTTACGAATGATGCAGTGGCAGGTGGTACAGGCGTTCACGCCACCACAGGCACTTTCGATCTCGATGTGGTGGTCATGGGCAACTTCAAGAAGGGACTTGCCGGTCTCAGCCTGCACGACCATGCCATCCGGGCAATGCTCGGCGTGCGGTAGAAAAGTGACCTGCGGCATCAGTTATTCCTCAATTTCATTCAGGTTGCGGCCCGCCAGCGCGGCTTTAACCGTCTGATCCATACGGCGGGCGGCAAAGGCATCGGTGACTTGCGACAGGCGCTTGGTCTGCTGTTCGATGGCATAACCATCGTTACCTTTCATCAGTTCGGCCAATTCCTGCATCTGCAAGTCAATGACCATGCGTTCTTCAGCGTCCAGCAGGCGTTCGCCATCGACATCCAGGGCGCCCTGCACCGCCTCGAGCAGACGCTGGGCGTCCACTTGCTGTTCGCGCAACACCCGGGCGACCTTGTCGTCACTGGCGTGCTGGAACGAATCCTTGAGCATTTTGGCGATTTCGCCGTCGGTCAGGCCGTAGGACGGCTTGACCTGGATGCTGGCTTCAACACCCGAGCCCAGTTCGCGCGCGGCCACATTGAGCAATCCATCGGCGTCGACCTGGAACGTCACGCGAATCTTCGCCGCACCGGCAACCATCGCCGGAATGCCGCGCAGTTCGAAGCGCGCCAGGGAGCGGCAGTCACTAATCAGCTCGCGCTCGCCTTGCAGCACATGAATCATCATGGCCGTTTGGCCGTCTTTGTACGTGGTGAAATCTTGGGCACGGGCAACGGGGATGGTGGTGTTACGTGGAATCACCTTCTCCATCAGGCCGCCCATGGTTTCCAGACCCAGCGACAACGGAATCACGTCGAGTAACAGCAATTCGCCACCATCGCGCTTGTTACCGGCCAAAGTATCGGCCTGGATGGCTGCACCGATGGCAACTACCTGATCCGGGTCGATTTCAGTCAACGGCTGACGACCAAACGCCTCAGCCACGGCCTCTCGCACGCGCGGCACACGGGTGGAGCCACCGACCATCACCACAGCCCCTACTTCTTCCAGCTCGATACCGGAGTCGCGCACGGCACGGCGGCATGCCTTGAGGCTGCGGGCAACCATCGGCTCGATCAGCGCATCGAAGGTCTCGCGAGTCAGTTGAGCCGACCAGTCGCCGTAGGAAACTTCAACGGACGCGGCGTCAGTCAACGCCTCTTTCGCCGCACAGGCGGTTTGTAGCAGGTTGCGCTGCGCGCCCGGATCGAGATCGGCGGACAAGCCCGCGCCGCTGATGATCCAACCCGCGATGGCGTGATCGAAGTCATCACCGCCCAGGGCACTATCGCCGCCGGTGGCCAGCACTTCGAACACACCACCGGTCAGGCGCAGGATGGAGATATCAAAGGTGCCGCCACCCAGGTCATAAATAGCGACCAGGCCTTCGGCGTGCTGGTCCAGGCCATAGGCTACTGCGGCCGCAGTCGGCTCATTGAGCAAACGCAGCACATTCAGACCGGCGAGCTTCGCCGCGTCCTTGGTGGCTTGGCGCTGTGCGTCATCGAAGTACGCGGGCACGGTAATCACCGCGCCAACCAGCTCGCCACCCAGGGTGGTTTCCGCGCGCAAGCGCAGCACCTTGAGAATTTCCGCCGACACTTCCACCGGGCTTTTTGGGCCCTGGACGGTGTCGATAAACGGCATATGGGACTCGCCGCCAACAAAGCGATACGGCAGTTGATCGCCCAATTGCTTGACGTCGGATAGCCCACGGCCCATCAGGCGCTTAACAGACAGCACCGTGTTGAGCGGGTCGGCCGAGGCCGCGAGCCTGGCTGATTCGCCTACTTCGACGCTGTCAGCGTGGTAACGCACGGCGGACGGCAGGATCACCTGGCCATCGGCATCGGGCAATGGCTCAGACAGGCCGCTGCGCAAGGCAGCGACCAGGGAATTGGTGGTGCCCAGGTCAATCCCCACCGCCAGGCGTCGCTGGTGCGGTTGTGGGCTTTGGCCGGGTTCGGCGATCTGCAGTAGAGCCATGGTAATCAGGTCTTATCTGTCTATCAGGCGTGCAACGGGGCAGCACTGGGTTAATCGTCGAGGCGCTCTTCTAGCTGGCGCACTTCGTAGGAGAGCTTGTCGAGAAACTGCATGCGCCGCATCAGGCGTTCGGCCTGTTCGCGTTGCGCTGCATCATCCCAACAGGCTGCGAAGCTTTCGTTGAGCTCATCCTGGGCCGTTTTCAGGCGTCGCTTGAAGACCGCGACGCCCGCCAGATCGGCGTCGTCCTGCAAGTCTTCCAGCTCCTCGCGCCACTGCATCTGCTGCATCAGAAAGTCGGGGTCATGCACGGTGACTTCCAACGGCAACTCGCCCCCGTTCATCGCGAGCAGGTAGCGCGCGCGTTTCGGCGGACTCTTGAGGGTCTGATAGGCTTCGTTGAGGCTGGCCGATTGCTCCAGCGCCAGGCGCTGCTCACGCTCGGAAGCGTCGGCAAAGCGGTCCGGATGCACCCCACGCGCCAACTCTCGATAGCGCGTGGCAAGCTGCTCAAGGTCGAGCCGAAAGCTCGGCTGCAACTCGAATAAAGCGAAATGACAAGGAGTACCCACGAGTAGCCTCAGATGTTGAAGCTTTCGCCGCAGCCACATTCACCGCGAACGTTGGGGTTGTTGAACTTGAAGCCTTCGTTCAACCCTTCCTTGACGAAATCGAGTTCGGTGCCGTCCAGGTAGGTCAGGCTTTTAGGATCGATGATCACCTTCTCGCCGTGACTCTCGAACACCTGGTCTTCCGCCACTACCTCGTCGACAAACTCCAGCACGTAGGCAAGGCCGGAACAGCCTGTGGTGCGAACACCCAGACGAATCCCCTCACCTTTACCGCGCCCATCCAGGGAGCGTCGCACGTGCCGCGCAGCCGCTTCTGTCATGCTGATAGCCATCGTTGACTCCTTACTCGTCGCCAAATGCTTAGATCAAGCCTTTCTTCTGCTTGTAGTCGCGAACGGCGGCCTTGATGGCGTCTTCAGCGAGCACGGAGCAGTGGATTTTCACGGGCGGCAGCGCCAGCTCTTCAGCCAGCTGGGTGTTGCTGATGGTGACAGCTTCATCCAGGGTCTTGCCTTTCATCCATTCGGTCGCCAGGGAGCTGGAGGCGATGGCCGAACCGCAACCGTAGGTCTTGAACTTAGCGTCTTCAATCACGCCAGCGTCGTTGACCTTGATCTGCAGGCGCATCACATCGCCGCACGCGGGAGCGCCGACCATGCCGGTGCCGACATCCGGGTCTTGCGCGTCCATCTTGCCGACGTTGCGCGGGTTTTCGTAGTGGTCGATGACCTTTTCACTGTAAGCCATGGTACTGAATCCTCACTCATCAGGGCCGCTCTGGAACCCTGTAGAAACGCCTGCGTTTTCCGCCACGTTCCTACAGAGCTGCGGTGGCGGCTTCTATAGTTAGTGTGCCGCCCACTCGATTTTGGAAATGTCGACACCGTCTTTGTACATGTCCCACAGCGGCGACAGCGTACGCAGTTTGTTGACCGCTTCGCAGACTTTCTGCGCGGCGTAATCGACTTCTTCTTCGGTGGTGAAACGGCCAAACGTAAAGCGGATCGAGCTGTGCGCCAGTTCGTCGTTGCGGCCCAGGGCACGCAGCACGTAGGACGGCTCAAGGGAAGCCGAGGTGCAGGCCGAACCGGAGGAAACCGCCAGGTCCTTGAGCGCCATGATCAGCGACTCGCCTTCGACGTAGTTGAAGCTCAAATTCAGATTGTGCGGTACGCGGGCGGTCATGCTGCCGTTGATGTACAGCTCTTCAAGGTTCTCGACCTGTTTGAAGAAGCGATCGCTCAACGCCTTGATGCGCACGTTTTCAGCAGCCATGTCTTCCTTGGCTACACGGAACGCCTCACCCATGCCGACGATCTGGTGGGTCGCCAGGGTGCCCGAACGCATACCGCGCTCGTGACCGCCGCCGTGCATGGTGGCTTCGATGCGCACACGCGGCTTGCGGCTCACGTACAGCGCGCCAATGCCTTTGGGGCCGTAAGTCTTGTGCGCAGAGAACGACATCAGGTCGACTTTCAACTTCGACAGATCGATATCGACCTTGCCAGTGGACTGCGCCGCATCGACGTGCAGCAACACGCCCTTGGAGCGGGTCAGCTCGCCGATCGCGGCGATGTCATTGATGGTGCCGATTTCGTTGTTAACGTGGATCACGGAAACCAGGATGGTGTCTTCACGCAGCGCGGCTTCGATCATGGCCGGAGTGACGATGCCGTCGGTGGTCGGCTCCAGGTAAGTCACCTCGAAACCTTCACGCTCCAGTTGGCGCATGGTGTCGAGGACAGCCTTGTGCTCAATCTTGGTGGTGATCAGGTGCTTGCCCTTGGTCGCGTAGAAATGCGCGGCACCCTTGATAGCCAGGTTATCGGACTCGGTGGCACCGGAGGTCCAGACGATTTCACGCGGATCGGCGCCGACCAGATCAGCAACCTGGCGACGAGCGTTCTCGACCGCTTCCTCGGCTTTCCAGCCGAAAACGTGGGAACGGGAGGCCGGGTTGCCGAAGTTTCCGTCAACCAGCAGGCATTCGCTCATCTTTTGCGCGACACGCGGATCAACCGGGGTGGTCGCTGAGTAATCAAGGTAAATCGGCAATTTCATGGACTTTCTCCTAAATCAGGCTGGCTGGCGTGCCGTTAGCTCTGCGGCTGTCACTCGACGGCGGACGCTTCAATCTTGTCCAGACGCGGCGCCTTGGTGTTGCAACGGCGCTGGTCCTGACGCTGGGCTACTTCTTGCACCTCACGGCGAGTCACAAGATCAGCCAAGCTGATACCACTCAAAAACTCATGGATCTGCAGGCTCAAATCACACCACAAGTGATGTGTAAGGCAGGTATCGCCGGCATGGCAGTCACCCAACCCCTGGCATTTTGTGGCATCGACCGATTCGTTGACCGCGTCGATTACCTGGGCTACCTGAATGCCCTGCATGTCGCGGGACAATTGATAGCCACCGCCCGGCCCACGCACACTGGAGACCAGATTACTGCGGCGCAATTTGGCGAACAGTTGCTCAAGGTAGGACAGGGAAATGCCTTGACGCTCGGAGATATCGGCCAGGGACACCGGCCCAGTTTGCGCGTGCAAGGCCAAGTCGAGCATGGCAGTCACCGCGTATCGGCCTTTTGTAGTCAGTCTCATGGACAAGTACCAAGGTGTTTCAGAATGGGAGCAAGTATGCGATTCCCGAGTATTTAAGTCAACTATAAGACCTAGTACTTTAGTCAGGATTACCCGTAAAAAGGGCGCGCGAATCATAGCAGGATGGGGTTGGATCGAACAGCGAGAACAGGATCGACCAGGAATTCCGAGACCAATGGAGCCAAAAACTGGGAGGGCTCGCCCCTCCCATGGGGTTTGGTGGCTTCAGCCGGCCTTCGTGACAGCTTCGTCCTTGATTTCGGCGAAGTCCTCTTCACGCAGCTCTGGCAGATCTTTCGCACAGTAAGTGCTACCCAGCTCCTTCAGTGCACCGCACATACCATCCAACTTTCCATCCACCGCTTGCAGATGGTCGAGCAACTGGCCGATGGCGCGTGCGACCGGGTCGGGCATGTCTTCGCTGACGCCATACGCATCGAAACCGATTTTCTCGGCCATGGCCTTGCGCTTGGCCTCTTGCTCATCACCGACTTCCGGCTTGACGATGATGCGCCCCGGAATACCCACCACCGTGGCGCCAGGCGGAACCGCCTTGGTCACCACAGCATTGGAGCCCACCTTGGCACCAGCGCCGACCGTGAACGGACCAAGCACCTTGGCGCCCGCCCCGACCACCACACCATCGCCCAACGTAGGGTGGCGCTTACCTTTATTCCAACTGGTGCCGCCCAGGGTCACGCCTTGATAAAGCGTCACGTCGTCGCCGATCTCAGCGGTTTCACCAATAACGATGCCCATGCCGTGATCAATGAAGAAGCGCCGCCCCACCTTGGCGCCCGGATGAATCTCGATCCCGGTCAGCCAGCGACCGAAATTCGACACCAGCCGCGCCAGCCATTTCCAGCCCATATTCCACAGCGCACCGGACAGACGATGGATCCAGATCGCGTGCATGCCCGGATAGCAGGTCAGCACTTCAAAGGCGTTGCGTGCAGCCGGGTCACGGTGAAAAACACTCTGGATATCTTCTCGCAAACGCTCGAACATTTTTAATCCTTCCGCTTGAGGAGTTCGCCACGGGCCGCTTTCTGGGTTTCCGTGAGGATGCCACGCAATATATTCATTTCCGCCCGGCTGACCGAGCTGCGCCCGTACAGGCGGCGCAGGCGCGCCATCAAGTGCCGCGGTTTTTCAGGATCGAGGAATTCGATGGCCACCAGAGTATGTTCCAGATGCTCATAGAATCGCTCCAGCTCGTCCATGGTGGCCAACTCACCACTTTTAGTGGACGCCACTTCATCCTTCTCGACCTTGCTCGGCTGCCCTTCGGCGGCCAGCCAGGCCATGCGCACTTCATAGCTCAATACCTGCACCGCCGCCCCCAGGTTCAGCGAACTGAACTCGGGGTCTGACGGAATGTGCACATGAAAGTGACATCGCTGCAGCTCCTCATTGGTCAGGCCGGAATCTTCACGGCCAAATACCAAGGCGATTTCAGCGCCGCCGGCCGCTCCCTCCACCACCTTGGTCCCGCACTCTCGCGGGTCCAGCAATGGCCACGGGATACGACGGTCGCGGGCACTGGTGCCCAGCACCAGGTTGCAACCGACCAAGGCATCTTCCAAGGTGGCAACGACCTGGGCCTTTTCAAGGATGTCATTGGCGCCCGACGCGCGCGCGTCAGCCTCGTGGTGCGGGAACACACGCGGCTCGACCAGCACCAGGCGCGTCAGCCCCATGTTTTTCATGGCTCGCGCCACCCCACCGATATTGCCGGGATGACTGGTATTGACCAAGACGACACGAATGTTTTGCAGCAAGGGAGGCGCTCTCGGACACAGGAAAGGGGAGCAAATCTTACAGAACAGCCTAAGGTTATGCCATGAAAGCGAACGTCGTCCTTCACCTGAAGAAAGTTTCTGCTAGAATGCCCGGCTTTCTTTAACAACCTTAGGTGACACATCCATGCAGCCCATGCTGAATATCGCGCTGCGCGCCGCCCGCAGCGCCAGTGAATTGATCTTCCGCTCCATCGAGCGCCTGGATACCATCAAGGTCGACGAAAAAGACGCCAAGGACTATGTATCCGAGGTGGATCGCGCCGCCGAACAGAAAATCATCGATGCACTGCGCAAGGCTTACCCTACCCACGGCATCCTCGGCGAAGAAACCGGTTTGCACAAAGGCAGCGGCGAAGGCGAAGACTACCTGTGGATCATCGACCCACTGGACGGCACCACCAACTTCCTGCGCGGCATCCCGCACTTTGCCGTGAGTATTGCCTGCAAATACCGTGGCCGCTTGGAACACGCGGTTGTACTCGACCCGGTTCGCCAGGAAGAATTCACCGCCAGCCGTGGCCGTGGCGCCCAGCTCAATGGCCGTCGCCTGCGCGTCAGCGGTCGCACCAGCCTGGACGGCGCTCTTCTGGGCACTGGCTTCCCATTCCGTGACGACCAGATGGATAACCTGGAAAACTACCTTGGCATGTTCCGCGCCCTGGTTGGCCAGACCGCCGGCATCCGCCGCGCCGGCGCTGCCAGCCTGGACCTGGCCTACGTTGCCGCCGGTCGTTTTGACGCGTTCTGGGAGTCGGGCCTGTCCGAGTGGGACATGGCCGCAGGCGCACTGCTGATTCAAGAAGCAGGCGGCCTGGTGAGCGACTTCACCGGCGGTCACGACTTCCTGGAAAAAGGCCACGTCGTTGCCGGTAACACCAAGTGCTTCAAGGCAGTTCTGACGGCGATCCAGCCGCACCTGCCGGCCTCGCTGAAGCGTTAAGCGAGCGAGCAAAAAAAAGCACCCTTCGGGGTAATGCCAGTCAGTTAAGCCTTCTCGCTTGACCTTTGGCCGCAAGAAATCAAAATCCGATGCCTATACTGGCATCGGATTTTTTTATGCGTCTTGCTCGGGCACTGGAACTGACCCACAACATCGCCTCTACCCCCAACGCCATCGAGGGATTGGATGCCTTGCTCGATCCTTCTTTGGTCGAACAGGCGCTTGAACAAGCCGGTGTGGCGACGCTGCGCAAACGTCGTTTGCCGCTGGAAATGATGCTCTGGTGCGTGATTTCCATGGCGTTCTTCCGGCGCATGTCTGCCTGGGATGTGGTCAGTCGCATGAACATCATGTTGCCGGGCCAGCGCCCGTTGGTGGCCCCCAGCGCCGTAGTCCAGGCCCGTCAGAGATTGGGCAGCGAAGCTGTACGACAAGTCTTCGATTTGACCCAGAAAAGTTGGCATGAGGCGGCCGGTCATCCGACTTGGGCCGGTCTGCGTTTGTTGGGCGTCGATGGCGTTGTCTGGCGCACACCCGACACGCCGGAAAATCGGGCGCGCTATGACTCCGCCAGCAACCAGCATGGCGACACCGGTTTTCCTCAGGTGCGCATGGTCTGCCAAATGGAGTTGACCAGCCATTTGCTGATTGGAAGTGCGTTTGACGGCTACCGCAGCAACGAAATGAAACTGGCCGAGCAACTGATCGAAACCACCCCCGATCACTCGCTAACGCTGTTTGATCGTGGTTTTTACTCCTTGGGTTTATTGCATCAATGGCAGCAAGCAGGCGTCGAACGCCACTGGCTGATGCCGCTGAAAAAAGGCTCGCAGTACGAGGTGATCCAGCGTTTTGGGCGCCAGGATGCGATTGTTTCGCTGAGTACTTCGCCGCAGACCTGCAAGCAATGGCCTGGGTTGCCGGAGCGGCTGACCGCGCGACTGCTGAGCAAAACCATCAAGGGCAAGGTGTGTCAGATCCTGACGTCGATGGTCGATCCGCTGCGCTTTCCATCCGACGAAATCGTCGATCTGTACAGCCAGCGATGGGAGATCGAACTCGGATTTCGGGAGATGAAACAGACGCTGCTCAACAGCAGTTATACGCTGCGCAGCAAGACGCCCGAGATGATCGAGCAAGAGCTGTGGGGCGTGTTGTTGGGCTACAACTTGTTGCGCTATCAGATGGTGGAAATGAGCCGCCACTGTCCTGGCATTTACCCGTGCGAAATGAGCTTTACCGCCTGCACTTGGGCGATTCTCGGGTTTATCAACAGCGTCTCCGCCGACCGTTCCGGGAACATCCCCAAGTATTTGGCCGAGCTTCATGCTTCAGCGCCGCACTACGTGTTGCCGCATCGACGTGAGGAGCGCGTTTATCCTCGGACGATTCGGCTGAAATCACCGAAGTATCCGATCAGAAATAAAAATGCCAGTCAGCTTAACTGACTGGCATTAACCCTTCGGGGTGCTTTTTTTGTGCCTGGGATTTGGTGCGAGCCTAAATGCCAAGAGCACCACAAATAAAATGCGGGAGGGGGCTAGCCCCTCCCGCATTCTGAACTGCACACGCCATTGAATCTGCGTCTGGACGAGTATTACTGCTGGTTTTGACCGAGGACGAGACGACCTTCCTTGTCGACCGGAATCTGGCCGCCTGGATCACGATCCATGCGCACCGAACCTTCCTTGCCATCCAAGGTGTACCGCACGTCATAGCCGACAACCTTGTCGCTGATATCGTTGACGGTGTTACAACGGGTTTGCGTGGTGGTGTAGGTATCGCGGTTCTGCATACCTTCCTGCACCTTGTTGCCGGCGTAACCACCACCTACTGCACCGGCCACGGTGGCCAGTTTCTTACCATTGCCGCCGCCGATCTGGTTACCCAGCAGGCCACCTGCGAGGGCGCCGACGACGGTACCGGCGATTTGATGCTGATCCTGCACCGGACGCTGCCGGGTCACGGTGACGTCCTTGCAGACCTCACGCGGGGTTTTGATCTGGGTCTTGACCGGCTGCACCGCCAGTACTTGCGCATACTCAGGGCCGCTTTTTACCAGGCTGTAGGTGGCGACAGCACCCCCGGCAGTTACACCGACAGCACCCAATACCGCACCAACCAGTAACGACTTGTTCACGTTGAACCTCCTGACCATCACAAACGAACCGAAAGGTCCGCGCTATACCCAGCCTTGGAGCAAAAAAAAAGGCACGAGTTCAATACTCGTGCCTTCTTTGTAACAACGATCAACAAGCGCCCATCAAGGACGATCGTCGACTTCCTTGTCGGTGATGGCCGGAGGAATCAGGTCTTCGCTGTTGAGGTTCAGCCAGATCAACACCACGTTGGCGATGTAGATCGACGAGTAGGTACCCGCCAGAACGCCGATGAACAGCGCCAGGGAGAAGCCCCACAGGTTGTCGCCACCGAAGATCATCAACGCCGCGATCGCCAGCAAGGTGGAAATCGACGTGGCCATGGTCCGCAGCAGGGTCTGGGTGGTGGAGATGTTGATGTTCTCGATCAACGTCGCCTTGCGCAGTACACGGAAGTTCTCGCGAACCCGGTCGAATACCACGATGGTGTCGTTGAGCGAATAACCAATGATCGCCAGCACCGCCGCCAGCACCGTCAGGTCGAAAGTGACCTGGAAGTAAGCCAGGATGCCTACGGTTACGATCACGTCATGGATCAGCGACACAATGGCGCCGACGCCGAATTTCCACTGAAAGCGGAACGCCAGGTAGATCATGATGCCGACCAGCGCCATCAGCATGCCGAGGCCGCCCTGGTCGCGCAGCTCTTCACCCACTTGCGGGCCCACGAACTCGACGCGCTTGACCGACGCCGGGTTATCACCGCCGACCTTCTGCAAAGCCTCGGCCACCTGGTGACCCAGTTGCGGGTCTTCGCCAGGCATACGCACCAGCAGATCGGTGGTAGCGCCGAAGTTCTGCACCACGGCTTCGTGATAACCGGCCTTGACCAGTTCGTTGCGCACCAGGGTGACGTCGGCCGGCTTCTCGTAGGTCAGCTCGATGAGCGTACCGCCGGTGAAGTCCAGCCCGTAGTTCAGGCCCTTATGGAACCAGCTGAACAATGCCAGAACGGTAAGGAGCACTGTGGCGCCGAACGCAATGTTGCGAACGCCCATGAAGTTGATTGTACGTAACATGGCAGCCCCTTAAATCCACAACTTCTTGAAGTCACGTCCGCCAAAGATCAGGTTGACCATTGCGCGGGTCACCATGATGGCCGTGAACATCGAGGTAAAGATACCGAGGGACATGGTCACCGCAAAACCTTTGACCGGGCCGGTGCCCATGGCAAAGAGAATCCCACCGACCAGCAATGTGGTCAGGTTGGAGTCGAGAATCGCGGTAAATGCCCGGCCGAAGCCTTCGCTGATAGCGCGCTGCACCGTCATGCCAGCGGCGATCTCTTCACGAATTCGCGAGAAGATCAGCACGTTGGCATCCACCGCCATACCCATGGTGAGTACGATACCGGCGATACCCGGAAGGGTCAGCGTTGCCCCCAGCAGCGACATCAAAGCCAGCAGCATCACCATGTTGCCCGCCAGGGCCACAGTGGCGATGACACCGAAGAAGCGGTAGATGGCGATGATGAACAGCGATACGAAAAGCATGCCCCACAAGGCTGCGTCGATACCCTTGGTGATGTTGTCCGCACCCAGGCTCGGGCCAATGGTACGTTCTTCGGCGAAGTACATCGGCGCGGCCAGGCCACCGGCGCGAAGCAGCAGCGCCAGTTCGGAAGATTCACCCTGGCCGTTCAGGCCGGTGATGCGGAATTGAGCACCCAGCGGTGACTGAATGGTCGCCAGGCTGATGATCTTCTTCTCTTCCTTGAACGACTGCACCGGTACGTCTTTCTCGACGCCGTTGACCATTTGCTTGGTGTAGGTAGTGATCGGGCGTTGCTCGATGAAGATCACCGCCATGCTGCGACCGACGTTGCTGCGCGTGGCGCGACTCATCAGTTCGCCGCCATGGCCATCCAGGCGGATGTTCACTTCAGGAGTGCCGTGCTCGCCGAAACCGGCCTTGGCGTCGGTCACCTGATCACCGGTGATGATCAAGCCACGCTCGATCAGCGCCGGAGGACGGTTGCCTTCGCGGAACTCGAACTCTTCGGCAGTAGCACGGGTAGCGCCCGGCTCAGCCGCCAAACGGAATTCCAGGTTGGCGGTCTTGCCCAGGATACGCTTGGCTTCAGCGGTATCCTGCACACCCGGCAGCTCAACCACGATACGGTTGGCGCCCTGGCGCTGTACGATCGGCTCGGCCACACCCAGTTCGTTGACGCGGTTACGCACCGTGGTCAAGTTCTGCTTGATGGAGTATTCGCGGATTTCCGCGATCTTGGCCGGGCTCATCGCCAGACGCAGTACAGGTTGACCATTCAGGTCGGCCGGTACGATGTCGAAATCGTTGAAGTTCTTACGGATCAGCGCACGGGCCTGTTCGCGGGACGCTTCGTCAGAGAAGCCCAGCTGGATGGCACCGTTGAGCTGCGGCAGGCTGCGATAACGCAGCTTTTCTTTACGCAGCAGGCTCTTCACGTCGCCTTCGTAGACCTTGAGGCGGGCGTCGAGGGCTTTGTCCATGTCGACTTCCAGCAGGAAGTGCACGCCACCGGACAAGTCCAGACCCAGCTTCATCGGGTGCGCGCCAATGCTGCGCAGCCATTGCGGTGTGGTTTGCGCCAGGTTGAGCGCGACCACATAGTCGTCACCCATGGCCTTGCGCACGACATCCTTGGCCGGCAATTGGTCTTCCTGCTTGGTCAGGCGCAACAAGCCGCCTTTCGCACCAGCCGCCAATGTTGCCGCCTTGACCTGGATACCCGCATCGGTGAGCGCCTTGCTCGCGCGGTCCAGATCAGCCTGATTGACCTGCAGCGAAGTGCTGGCGCCAGTGATCTGGATCGCCGGGTCATCAGGATAGAGATTGGGAGCGGAATAAATAAAACCGATCGCCAGCACCGCCAGGATCAGTACGTATTTCCACAGAGGGTATTTGTTCAGCATCACGCCGCCCGCTTATAACGCGGGGCGCCTTGCGCGCCCCGTCGATTGGTAAAGGTTGTTACTTAGATCGCTTTGAGCGTGCCTTTAGGCAGCGTGGCGGCGATGGCGCCCTTCTGGAACTTCATTTCAACGGTGTCGGAGACTTCCAGTACCACGAAAGCATCGGAAACCTTGGTGATCTTGCCGGCGATACCGCCAGTGGTGACCACTTCGTCGCCTTTCTGCAGGCTGCTGAGCAGGTTCTTCTGCTCTTTGGCGCGCTTGGCCTGTGGACGCCAGATCATCAGGTAGAAGATAACCAGGAAGCCGACCAGGAAAATCCACTCGAAACCACCGCCCATAGGGCCCGCAGCGGCAGGCGCAGCGGCGTCGGCCATGGCGTTAGAGATAAAAAAGCTCATTTAGCACTCCAGTTGCAAATAGTGAATCTTAGGGTCGGGAAACTCAGTCCAAGGGCGGCACAGGGAGCCCGCGCTTGGCATAGAAGGCATCGACGAAGGCGGCCAATGTACCCTGTTGAATAGCCTCGCGCAAACCAGCCATCAGGACTTGGTAATGACGCAAATTGTGGATGGTATTCAACATGCTACCCAGCATTTCTCCGCACTTGTCCAGATGGTGCAGATAAGCACGGGAGAAGTTCTGGCAGGTGTAGCAATCACAGGTGGGATCCAGCGGCGAATCATCATGGCGATGGAACGCGTTACGGATCTTCAGCACGCCTGTATCGATGAACAGATGCCCATTGCGGGCATTACGGGTTGGCATCACGCAATCGAACATGTCCACACCGCGGCGCACACCCTCTACGAGATCTTCCGGTTTGCCAACGCCCATAAGGTAACGAGGTTTGTCAGCCGGCATCAGGCCCGGCAGATAATCCAGCACCTTTATCATCTCGTGCTTGGGCTCGCCCACGGACAGACCGCCGATGGCCAGGCCGTCGAAGCCGATTTTGTCGAGGCCTTCCAGCGAGCGCTTGCGCAGGCTTTCATGCATGCCGCCCTGGACGATACCGAACAACGCCGCGGTGTTATCGCCATGGGCGTTTTTCGAACGTTGGGCCCAACGCAACGACAACTCCATGGACACCCGCGCGACGTCTTCGTCGGCCGGGTACGGCGTGCACTCGTCGAAAATCATCACGATGTCCGAACCCAGGTCACGCTGCACCTGCATCGACTCTTCCGGGCCCATGAACACTTTAGAACCGTCCACCGGCGAGGCGAAGGTTACGCCCTCCTCCTTGATCTTGCGCATGGCGCCCAGGCTGAACACCTGGAAACCGCCGGAGTCGGTGAGGATCGGGCCCTGCCACTTCATGAAGTCATGCAAGTCGCCATGCTTCTTGATCACTTCCGTGCCCGGGCGCAGCCACAGGTGGAAAGTGTTGCCGAGGATAATCTCGGCGCCGGTGGCGACGATATCGCGCGGCAGCATGCCCTTGACGGTGCCGTAGGTGCCGACAGGCATAAACGCCGGGGTCTCCACGGTGCCACGCGGGAACGTCAGGCGACCGCGACGGGCCTTACCGTCGGTGGCCAGCAATTCAAACGACATACGACTCATAGTTGTTCCTCTGGGCCGCGCGGCGCCGGGTTACGGGTGATGAACATCGCATCACCGTAGCTGAAAAAACGGTATCCATTTTCGATGGCGGCTTGATAAGCGGCCATGGTCTCGGGATAACCGGCAAATGCCGACACCAGCATCAACAGCGTGGATTCCGGCAAATGGAAGTTGGTGACCAGGCAATCGACCACATGGAACGGTCGGCCTGGGTAAATGAAGATATCGGTGTCGCCGCTAAACGGCTTGAGCACGCCGTCGCGCGCCGCGCTTTCCAGGGAGCGCACGCTAGTGGTGCCCACCGCAATCACCCGCCCGCCGCGCGACTTGCACGCGTTGACCGCGTCCACCACATCCTGAGTGACCTCCAGCCATTCGCTGTGCATATGGTGGTCTTCGATGTTCTCCACACGCACCGGCTGAAACGTGCCGGCCCCCACGTGCAGGGTCACATAGGCGGTCTCGACGCCTTTGGCGGCAATCGCCTCCAGCAGCGGCTGGTCGAAATGCAGCCCGGCCGTAGGCGCGGCCACCGCACCCAGGCGCTGGGAATACACGGTCTGATAGCGTTCGCGGTCAGCGTCTTCATCCGGGCGGTCGATATAAGGAGGCAACGGCATATGGCCGACGCGCTCCAGCAATGGCAGGACTTCTTCGGCGAACTTCAGCTCGAACAGCGCATCATGACGCGCCACCATCTCGGCTTCGCCACCGCCATCGATAAGAAGGCTCGATCCCGGTTTCGGCGACTTGCTGGAGCGCACATGGGCCAGCACGCGATGGCTGTCCAGCACCCGCTCCACCAGAATTTCCAGCTTGCCGCCGGAGGCTTTCTGGCCAAACAGCCGCGCCGGAATCACCCGGGTATTGTTGAACACCATCAGATCACCTGGGCGTAAATGCTCAAGCAAATCAGTGAATTGACGGTGTGCGAGGGCACCGCTTGGCCCGTCCAGGGTCAGCAGTCGACTGGCGTGCCGCTCGGCCAAAGGGTGGCGAGCGATCAGCGAATCAGGGAGCTCAAAAGTAAAGTCAGCAACGCGCATGATGGGGTTCGTCTAGCAGGGCCGGGAAGTCTAGCGGAAATAGTCAAAATTGACCATGAAACGTGATTGACCAACGGTAATCACCTCTCTATACTTCGCCGCCATTGAGCCCTGATGGCGGAATTGGTAGACGCGGCGGATTCAAAATCCGTTTTCGAAAGGAGTGGGAGTTCGAGTCTCCCTCGGGGCACCATCTTAAAAAAAGACCTTGAAATTCAAGGTCTTTTTTTTCGCCTGTAAAAAAGTGCGGGCCGCCCGATTTAATGTTCACCGCCCACTTTCAACCTGAAACACGATGCGCTGTGGGAGCGGACTTGCCCCCGATAGCGATGCGTCACAATTGGGCTGACTGACCCGATCAGCGCCCTGATATTAGACAGTAAAGATTAACGTTAGGATGATCCCATCAAGTGAGAAGCCAGCGTGCGAAATCAATGGCAGAATCCGCCACAGCTATCAACGACAGCGGCTTTGGACTCAACAAGCGGCGCCGCTAAAGGAATCAAGCAGCAATGAGCACAAAGAACCCGATCAGCCGGCTCACCATCAAAGGCTTCAAGTCCATCAAGAACCTTGAGGACTTGCACCTGGGCAGCCTGAACGTGCTGCTGGGTGCCAACGGTGCGGGTAAGAGCAGCTTCGTTTCTTACTTTCGCATGCTCAGCGAAATGATGGAGTTGCGCCTTAAAAAGTGGACGACCCAACAAGGATCGGCAGACCGAGTTGTCAGCTTCGGCGTCAAGGAAACTCAGCAGATCAGTTCTTATGTCCATTTTGGCTTGAACGGCTATGAGTTCGAGCTGGAACCGACCGTGGAGGGGGACTTTGTTTTTTCCAACGAACGGCTCTTTTTTGACGGCCCCATGTATGGATCAGAGTGGATTACGCTGGGCTCCGGGCACCAGGAGACCAAGCTCAAAAAAGCCTACGACACCAAACAGTTCCAAGCCCCCTACAAAAACAACGTTGTGGCGTACTGCTACGAATCGATTTCCAGTTGGAAGGTTTTCCACTTCCACGACACCAGCGAAACCGCGAGCGTCAAACGCTACGGACCGGCCCATATCGATGACTACCTGCGTCCAGACGCGTCGAACCTGGCGGCCTATCTGAATCGGTTATGCACCGAATCGCCTGAGGTGTATGAACAGATCCGCAAAACGATCCAACTGGCGATTCCGTTCTTCGATGATTTTGTGCTGAAGCCTGTGCGACTGGACAGCCAGGAAGAGCTGATCAACCTGCAATGGCGTCAGAAGAACAGCGACTACACCTTCTGGCCGAGCCAGCTCTCGGACGGGTCGATCCGCTTCATCTGCTTGGTCACCGCCCTGCTCCAACCCGATCCGCCATCGACCATCATAATTGATGAGCCGGAACTCGGCCTGCATCCCTACGCCATCACCTTACTAGGCTCGCTGCTGCGCTCAGCCTCCACGCGAATGCAGGTGATTGTCTCAACGCAGTCGGTACCCCTGGTGAACGAGTTCTCAATCGACGACCTGATCATCGTCGAGCGGGAGAAAGGCGCAACTGTCTTCAAGCGCCTCGACGAAAAAGCCTTCGAAACATGGCTGGACGATTATTCGGTAGGCGAGCTGTGGGAGAAAAACATTCTGGGCGGGAGGCCGCGTAGATGATTCGAGTCCACGTGATCTGCGAGGGCCAAACAGAAGAGATGTTCATCAACGAGGTGCTGGCGCACGCCTTCCAGCATTTGGATATTTACCTGATGCCTGCTCTGATCGGAAAACCCGGCCACAAGGGCGGCAACTTTCGTTTCGAGCGTCTGCTCAGTGATGTTGAAAAGCGCCTGTTAGGTGACCGGCAGGCATATTGCACTACGTTTTTTGATTTCTATGGCCTGCCCGAAGAATTCCCTGGCAAAGCGAATGCCGGTAGCAAGAACACCATGGATGAAAAAGCTGATTGCCTGCTGAAAGCTATGACGGAAAGGTTGGCAAACAAACTGGGCGATGAAGCCATGCGCCGATTCATTCCCTATGTGCAAATGTACGAATTCGAGGGCCTGCTGTTCAGTTGCCCCAAAGGGTTAGCTGTCGGGATCAACCAGACCGCCCTTGAAGACCGTTTTTTGCACATACGAAATCAGTTTGAAACGCCGGAAGCTATTAACAATAGTCCGATGACCGCGCCGAGCAAAAGACTGCAAAAGCTTTACGCTGGCTACGACAAACCGCTGCACGGTTCACTCGCCGCGATTGAGATCGGCCTGCCGATCATTCGGCAACAATGCGCTCGATTCGATGCCTGGATCAGGCAGATGGAAACGCTGCAGAAAATCACCCAACCATGACCAATCCGACCAACATCCCCCGCCTGACGTGCCATCCATTTACGAACGCATGGACGAAGCCCGGCGGGCACTGAGCATGAATGCCTCCGCCGACTGCTGGAAAACCCTCGACCTTTCAGCCACGGCTGACGAGCGCACCCTCAAACGCCAATACGCCAAGTTACCCAAGCTAACGCGCCCGGATGACGACCCCGTCGCCTTCCAGCGCCTACGCGAGGCTTACGAGCAAGCACTCAACAGCGTACCCGTTAAGCCCGGCGGGTAGTTTTACTTGAACAGCGCAATCACCACGCACACCAGTGTGATCGCCAGTGCCGGCCATTGCATGGGCAAGAAAAAGAAATGGTGGCGCACGCCATCTTCATGCACTTCCCTATTCAGCACAAAACCCAGCACCGTGTTGATGGCCGAGCCGATCCCCACGCCCATCAGCAGTTGCGTCAACGAGGTGTTGCCCGGCTTGACGCTGGGGTCGGGCCACAACACCATCAGCAACAAAATCATGGCAACCGGTGTGAACAGCGTCAGCCAGCCTGCGCCGCGATAGATCATCGTTTAATCCCTTTATGCACAATCAACGATTACGCGAGCGGTTCACGCCAGCTCGCGCGTTTGGGTTTGAGCCGTGAGCACTGCGTCGAGCGCATGCAGGAACAGGTCGTGGCTCAGGATGCCGGTGGCGATGGTCGACAGGACCGGTTGGCCGCTGTCGTCTTTGATCACCACTTTTTCGCTCCAGGCGTTGAGGTCGACGCTGCGCAATGACGACATCGGCACCTTACGGCCCTGGTATTCCAGGCACTGAGCGCTCACCAGGATGGGCGCCGTGGTGATCTTGAGGAAATTACCGCTCATGCGCTTGCCCCACACTTGGCCGGAGCTGATGCAATTGAACGTCACCGCCCCGCCCGACTCCAGCACACTGAGCACTCCCGGCATGCGCGCGCGGACGTGCAGTTCGCGCACCAATTGCTGGAATTTTTGAAAACCCTTGAGGCTTTCAATCACGCGATGAAACGGCTCGGCGGCCGTGCGACGGTAGGCCAGGTTGGTGATCAAGCCTGTCATCACCGTTTGCCCGGAGCTGAACAGATACAAGTCCTGGATCTCGATAAACGGGGTGTAGTCGCGCTGGCCTTGGTTGATGCGTGCGATGCCATGCTCGTACACATCGTAAGCGGTACTGCGCAATTTCTTATGCCAGGCGTAAAGGCCGAATACACACAGCCCAAGAATGGCCAGAAAGCCACTGGTGAGATTGATCAGCGACTGCCCGCTGCTGAAGTTGATCGTCATGCCCCGGGACGTTGTGACACCGATAGGCCCTTCATTACCCGGCGGCAGGATCGTACCCAGATACAGCACAAATCCCGCGAGCGCCAACAGCGCAACGCCGAGTATCAGGCTGAAAATGAGAAAACCTTTGCCATGGCGAAAGCTCGCGATCAGCTCGCCGGTGGCGGATGAATCAGGTGTGGAGGATGGCTGCATAAGTACTTGCGTCCCTGTAAGTGAGTCAAACGTGCCGATTCAACATCGCACCGGTCCACTGGCTGGCTGCGCGAGCTGGGCACGGCGGGTTGGAACATGGCTAATTAATATCGTTCCGCGGAGCGCTTGAGGTGCAAGCGTTTGAGGTCTTTTTTTTCAGCCGCAGAACAGTGATCATCGCGCTCCGCCCGCACACCGAGGAAGCCCCACCATGGAATTGACGCTGGAAGCTGTTGCGCTCTTCGCACTCAAACTGGTGCATGAAACCGACGGCGGCAGCCCGGTATTGCGCGACGACCCGGCGATGGCCGCGTATGAGCGTGAAGTGTTTGGATTGCTGGTGCGCCAAGGGGACTTGCGCCTGATTCAACGTAAGCTCGATGAATGCGTGATGCAGGCGCTGCAGGCGTTGGGCGGAACGGAGACGGTGTTGGGGCGTGAGTTGGAGAGACTGGCCGCCGACACTCGAAAAGCCTCTACGCTGGAGGAACTCGATGCCCCGCTCGACGCACTCAAGCATTACCTCAAAGCTATCCAGTGACACCTTCCATTGAAGGAACGCGCCTGACCGCGATGAGTGTCAACTTATGCGGCGTCACAGACCGACCACAAGGACCGTTACATGATCGACTTCAACAACAAAGGCTTCTTCAAACTCAAACAAAACAATGAATACGCCGAACGCGTCTCGGCCCTGCTGCTCGATGGCGAAGAAGTGGTGGATGCCTACAAGGCCATGCGCGACGGCGTGGTATTCACCACCAAACGCATCATCGCGGTGAACGTGCAAGGCATCACCGGCAGTAAGAAGGACTTCACATCACTGCCGTACAAAAACATCGTGGCGTATTCGGTGGAAACGTCCGGGACCTTCGACCTGGATTCGGAGTTGGAGATTTACTTTTCATCCCTGGGCAAAGTGAAATTCGAGTTCACTGGGAAGACCTCGATTGTGGAAATCTCGCGGCTGATTTCCAAGCATTTGCTGACTTGATCAATCGGCCAAAAGTATCGCCTGGCGAAGGAGTGCTTACTTGGACGGGAACGTCTCAAGATACGCCAGGATATTTTCAATCTTCTCCTGATCGCTGATACCCCAGAAGATCATTCGCGTGCCGCTCACTACCTTCTTGGGGTCTTCGATGTACGCGGCGAGTTTTTCGCGGGTCCAGACCACGCCGGAGTTTTTCATCGCGTCGGAATACTGGTAGTCCTCGGTGGTGCCGGCGGGGCGGTCGATGATGCCGTTGAGTTGCGGGCCGAAACCGCCGCGCGCGCCTTCGCCGATGCTGTGGCAGCCGCCGCAGGTCTTGGTGAAGAGCTTACCGCCGGCTTCGGCATCGCCGGCGGCGAAGGCTGGGGCGGTGTTGAGAATCAGAGCGAGGGTCAGTAAGGCGTACTTCATGGGCGACTCCACATCGGCGGTTGCGGGAATTATGCCTGGCATCTCCATCCGGATCACCGCCGCCTGCAATACCATCGGTGCAAACACGCAACCTAGACACCCTGAACGACCACCCATCGCCTGGGACACATCCAATCGAACCTATACCGCTGCGTTCCACTCCACCTAACTGAACCCTGATGGTGGAGTAAGGATCATGGCTCAGCCATCGATTTTGGTATTGGAAGACGACGAAATTATTCGGGCGTTGATGGTGGATGTACTGGAGGATTTCGGCGCGATTGTGACGTCGTTTCCCTCAGCGGATGAAGGGATGATTTACCTGGAACGCGAGGACGACCCCGTGGACCTGATTGTCAGCGACATACAAATGCCTGGCCTGCTCAATGGTTATGACTTGAGCCGCGTGGTTGCCCATCGCTGGCCATCAGTGCGGGTGCTGCTGACCTCGGGCAATACAAAAATGGCTGAAGAACTCGGCGGTTCCGTGCGTTTCCTGCCCAAGCCATGGAGCACTGAGCATCTGATCGAATGCGTGCAAACAGCGTTGACCCAGCAAGGTTCGTCTCTGCACTGATAGCGCCGCAATATCACCTCAACCGAACTTCACGGTACTTTGTAAGGTCAGTCATAAGGCAAGGAGCGACTTTTCTGATCCGCTGGTCAGGCTTTTCGCCTTGTGCGTACAGTCAATGGCCATGAGTTGTGTAGAATCGTCGCCCATTTCCACGCGTCATTCATGGCCGGCAGGCCCACAGCTCGAGCTATTTGCATGCTTTCAAAGGCCCATGACGTTGGTGCGCCCTCATTGCTTGACGCGTTACGCACAGGCACCAGCCTGTTGCACGTTGCGCTGGAAAAGCGTCTGCCATTTTTTTCCGAGCGCCTGGATGCCGACGGCTACCGGCGCCTGCTGCAGGCCTACCACGGGTTTTACGCCCCCATTGAAGCGGCGCTGTATGCCAGTGGGCTGATCCCGGCGGGATTCGATACTGCCCTGCGTGTGAAAACGCCAACATTGGTCAGCGACCTGCACGGTCTTGGCCTGGATGACGCCGCTATCAACGCCCTGCCCCACTGCACCGCCCTGCCGCGCCTCGACACCCCTGCGGCGTGCCTCGGTGTGTTGTATGTGCTCGAAGGCGCAACGTTGGGCGGCCAGGTGCTGCGCCGGGAAATGGCCCAGCGCTTTGGCATCGATGCCACCAACGGTGGCGCGTTTCTTGATGTGTATGGCCCTGAGACGGGCCGGCGCTGGAAAGACTTTCTCGATTATCTGGGCATTCAGGCGCTGGACGCCGAAGCCCAACAGCTCGCGGTACATGCCGCCCGTTCGACATTCAGCGGCTTTGAGCGATGGCTCGACAGCCAGGAGGTACTGCTATGAAACCCCAAGATTTTGAACAGCTGCTTGCCAACTGCGCCGACGAACCCATTCGCTTTCCTGGGGCGATTCAGCCTCACGGTGTGCTGCTGACGCTGTCCGAGCCAGACCTGAAGATCATCCAAGTGAGCGCCAACGTCGCTACGCTGTTCAACCGCGCGCCCGAGGCGCTGTTGGGCCAGCCGCTGCACAGCCTGATCGGCTCCGAACACGCTCAGGCCGTGCAGGCCATGGCCGAACTCAACACCTTTACCGATGCGCCGCCGCTGCACGTGACGCTCAACGGCGCGGAGTTCGAAGGTTTGTTGCACCGCCACCAAAATGTGCTGGTGCTGGAATTCGAACCCCACCTCAAGGATTTTCAACCACGGGCCCTGAACGGTCGCACCAGTGATCTGGGCAAGATGCTGCGCCGCTTGCAGTCGGCAAAAACCCTGGCGGCGCTGTACGACATCAGCGTCACGGAAATCCAGGCCATGACCGGTTACGACCGGGTGCTCATCTACCGCTTCGAAGAAGAAGGCCATGGTCAGGTGATTGCCGAAGCATCCGCTCCGTCCATGGAATTGTTCAACGGGCTGTTCTTCCCTGCGTCTGACATCCCCGAACAGGCTCGCGAGCTGTACCGCACCAACTGGCTGCGGATTATCCCGAACGCCGATTACACGCCGGTGCCGCTGGTGCCCAAATTGCGCCCAGATACCGGCGAACCGCTGGACCTGAGTTTTGCGACGCTGCGCAGTGTGTCGCCGATTCATTGCCAGTACATGCAGAACATGGGCGTGTTGTCGTCCATGAGCATTTCGCTGATGAAAGGCGACAAACTCTGGGGCCTGATCAGTTGCGGCAACCGCACCCCGCTGCTGGTACCGAACGAACTGCGTACCGCCTGCCAGACCATCGGCCAGGTACTCTCGCTGCAGATCAGCGCCATGGAGGCTCTGGACCTGAGTCACCAGCGCGAAGAAAAAGTCGAAGCCTTGGCCCAACTGGACAAAGCCATGAAAGCCTCGGACCACAACGTGTTCGACGGCCTGGCCAAGCAACCGCGCTTGCTCATGGACCTGACCCTGGCCGGCGGCGTGGCGATCATCGAAGACAAACAACTGCACCGCTACGGCAACTGCCCGGAACCGGCGCAGATCCGGGCGTTGCACAAGTGGCTGCAAGCCAGTGGCGAACCGGTGTTCGCCAGCCATAACCTGGCCTCGGTTTACCCTCCGGCGGCGGAGTTTCAGCAAGTGGCCAGCGGCGTATTGGCCATGGGCCTGCCCAAGCCGGTGGACAACGGTGTGCTGTGGTTCCGCCCCGAGGTCAAAGAGAATATCAATTGGAGCGGCGACCCGAAAAAACCGCTGGACCTGGAAAATTCCGACGCTGGTATGCGCCTGCGCCCACGCACGTCGTTTGAAATCTGGAAAGTGGAAATGGCCGGCATCTCCACCAAGTGGAGCCACGGCGACCTGTTCGCCGCCAACGACCTGCGCCGCTCCGCCCTGGAAAACGACCTGGCCCGCCAGGTCGAGCGCGAGCAACAGGCCGTGCGCGCCCGTGATGACCTGGTGGCGGTGGTGTCCCACGACCTGCGCAACCCGATGACTGTCATCTCGATGCTCTGCGGCATGATGCAAAAAGCCTTCAGCTCCGAAGGCCCACACACCTCACGACGTATTTCCTCGGCCATCGACACCATGCAACAAGCCGCCGGGCGCATGAATGTGTTGCTGGAAGACCTGCTCGACACCTCGAAAATCGAGGCCGGCCGCTATGTGGTCAAGCCCGTGGCGCTGGATGTGAACCAGATGTTCGAGGAGGCGTACTCCTTGCTGGCACCGTTGGCGATGGAAAAAGGCATCGACCTGTCATTCAACGCCGAACCTGGCCTGCAGATTAAAGGCGACCCTGAGCGCTTGTTCCAAGTGCTGTCGAACCTGATCGGCAACGCCATCAAGTTCACCCCGCGCCAGGGCAATATCGGCATCAGTGCCATGAGCAACGGCGAGGAAATTGTGTTTTCGGTGCGCGACTCCGGCGAAGGTATTGCCCCAGAGCTGTTGCCGTATGTGTTCGACCGCTACTGGACACAGACCGAAAACAATCCCACCGGCAGCGGGCTGGGGCTGTATATCACCCAAGGCATCGTGCAGGCCCACGGCGGCAAGATCGTGGCTGAAAGTGAAGTGGGCCGTGGCAGTGAGTTCCGATTCACAGTGCCGAAGGTGATGCAGGATGCCCATACCTGATCGGTCCGGCTGTAGGGCTCGATGGGCCTAAACCGCCATTGCCGTTACACGTTGCCATGAGGTGTTTATAGCTCCAGCACCTCGCGCCTCTATAAGTTTGGCCCGGCTTCGCAGACGCGGAGCCCATCTAACTTACAGAAGGATATTTTTATGCTTGGAGCTATCAGTCCGTTCCTAGGCCATCTGCAACTCCCCACCCCACAACACGATGATGTAGCCCTGCAACGCAACAAGCGCAGCCTGGACAGCCACTCACTCCCGCTTGATACCCAGCAAACCGATAACGCCCCACGTCACAACCGGCGCCGAGGCAGCGGCAGCCTGGACAGCCTCGGCAAGGGCAACCTGCTCTAGAGCGGCCTACGGAGGGCAGCCCGCTGCCCTTCGTACACCCCATGCCTTAACAAAACACTGACATTCATTGCGCTAACCTTGCCGGTTCTAGCCTGGCCGGAGCCCATCCCTGCATGCTGCACCCCGACAACCTGCCCGCCGTACTTGCCGGCCCTTTGCTACGACGTCTCGAACCCAGGCGCCTGGTGCTGTGGCTGACTGGCAGTCGTCCCCTGGACCTGACCTTGAAGCTGCAATGGGCCGGACACACGCTGCACATCCCGCTGGATCAAGGCCAGTGCCAAGTCATTCCCATAGGCCGCCAGGCCTTTGTGCACCTGATCGATGTGCCGCTGGACGAAGCGCTGCCTCAGGACGAGGTCATCCACTACGACCTGCTGATCGACGGCCTCGGTATCGCCCATTGGGCGGCGCATCTGCTGTATGCCGACGCGCCATCACCACATTTTGTCCTGCACAGTCGCATCCACCAGCTCGTGCACGGTTCCTGCCGCAAACCTCACCACGCCGCCGAAGACGGCCTGCTCTGCGTCGATCGCCTGCTCGACGATGCGCACACGCTCGATGAGCGTCCAGCCTTGCTGATGATGAGCGGCGACCAGGTTTACGCCGACGATGTGGCCGGGCCGATGCTTAGGGCGATCCACGCACTGATCGCGCGCCTGGGCCTGTTCGACGAACATCTGGAGGGTGCCGTGGTGGACGACAGCGCCAGCCTCTACGGGCACCGCGCCAGCTATTACCATCGCGCGGACCTGCTGCCGGCGCTGGACAGCAATCAGACCCTGCGCGAGCGCTTCTTCGGCGGCGTGAAAAAGCCGATTTTCACCAGCAGTACCGCCGACAACCATCTGGTCACCTTTGCCGAAGTCATGGCGATGTACCTGCTGGTGTGGTCCCCCACGCCCTGGACCTTGATCGAAACCCAAGCGCCACCACTGAGCCCGGACGAATCGGCGCGCTATGCGCGCGAGCACGTGCAGATCGAGCGCTTTCGCGACGGCCTGCCCGGCGTAGCGCGAGTCTTCGCGCACCTGTCCACCCTGATGATCTTTGACGATCACGACATCACCGACGATTGGAACCTCAGCGCCCAATGGGAAGAAACCGCCTACGGCCACCCGTTTTCCAAACGCATCATCGGCAATGCCCTGCTCGCCTATCTGCTGTGCCAGGGTTGGGGTAACCACCCGGATGCCTTCGTCGAACTGTTGCCGCCCATCCAGGCGCTGACCGCTCACGTCCCCGACAACCATCTCGACGCCGCCGCCCAGGATGCCTTGCTGGCCACGTTGCTCAAATTTCAACAATGGCATTACGTGCTGCCCAGCACGCCCGCCCTGGTGGTGCTCGACACCCGCACCCGGCGCTGGCGCAGTGAGTTCACCCTCAAGCAACCCTCCGGCCTGCTGGACTGGGAAGCCTTGAGCGAGCTGCAACAGGAATTGCTGGACCACCCGTCGGCGATCATCGTCTCGCCCGCGCCGATCTTCGGCGTCAAGCTGATCGAGACAGTGCAGAAGGTCTTCAGCTGGTGCGGCCACCCGCTGCTGGTGGACGCGGAAAACTGGATGGCCCACCGGGGCGCCGCCCAGGTGATCCTCAATATTTTCCGCCACTCGCGTACGCCGGGTAACTACGTGATTCTCTCCGGTGACGTGCATTACTCGTTCGTCTATGCCGTGCTGATCCGCCACCGCAATGCCGGCCCCCGGATCTGGCAGATCACCAGCAGCGGCATCAAGAACGAATTTCCCCGGCGCCTGCTGGAATGGTTCGACCGTCTCAACCGCTGGCTATACTCACCCCGTTCGCCGCTCAACTGGTTCACACGCCGTCGCACCATGCAGGTCGTACCGCATATTCCGGAACATGCCGAGGCCGGCGAACGGTTATGGAACTCGGCGGGCATCGGTCAGGTGTTTTTCAACGAACAAGGTCAACCGGACGCAATCTACCAACACAATGCGAATGGGAAGGCTCGCACACGGATGGTTGCGCCCACGCCATAGCGCGCGGCGGCGCACACAGCGCGCATGCAAGGAGCAAAAGCAATGGGCGATACCTCAGGCAGCAACCCGGCGAAGCAGGATTTCTCGCACCTCAACGCCGACATGCTGCACACCATCCTGGAGCTGGTCAGCGACGGCATTTGGGACTGGAACGCCAACACCGGGTTCGTCTACCGCAATCCGGGCTGGTACGAAATGCTGGGCTACCCGCGGCATGCGCTGGAGAACACGCTGTTCACCTGGGAAAACATCATTCATCCGGAGGACTACCCCCAGGTGATGGCGCTTTTCGATGACTACATCAACCGCCGCGCGCCGCACTACCAAACCGAATACCGTTGCCGAAAAAAAGATGGCAGCTACCTGTGGATCGAGGACCGCGGCTACGTGATCGCGCGTAACCCCGACGGTTCGGTGGCGCGCATGGTCGGCGCCCATCGCGACATTCAAGCGCGCAAATATTCAGTCGCCCAACTCGAACAACGCAACCAGTCGCTGGAAGCGCTGGTGGCCGAGCGCACCCGTGAACTGGCTCGGGTCAACCAGCAACTCAAATTGCAGTTGGACGAAAACCGCGCCTTGGCCGAGCGGGACGCCTTGACCCTGGTTGCCAACCGCTATCGCCTGGAAAAAACCCTGCTGCAAGCGTGCGAACGTGCCCAGCGCTTCCGTCTGCCGCTGGCCCTGATCGCCATGGACATCGATGACTTCAAGCCCATCAACGACCGCTATGGCCACGGCGCTGGCGACCAGACCCTGGTGCGGGTGGTGGAGTGCCTGGAGAGCTGCATTCGCCCGTGTGATCTGCTGGCACGCTGGGGTGGCGATGAATTCATGGTGATCCTGCCCGAAAGCACCCTGGAAACGGCCAAGGCGTTGGCCGAGCAGATCTGCCGCAAGATACGCACCATCCAGGCACCCGGCGACTTCCCCGTCACCCTGAGCCTGGGCGTGGCCGAGCGCCACGCGGATGAATCCCCCGCCGCCCTAATGGAGCGCGCCGATCAAGCGTTGTATCGCGCCAAGGCCGCGGGCAAGGCCGGGGTGTCGGAATAACCGGAGGCGTCAGCGCAGCGGCGCGCAGCGGCGCGCACTTGAGCAGTGTCGACCGGTTTGTCCGCCCCCTTCGGCAGTAGCTCCTTCCGATTTGGAATGACCCAAAGACTTTATTTCGTTTGCGACAGGCCCCGGCGGGCGGCTTAGATAAAAAACGCCCCGCCACTGCCGAGTCCCGGATTCATGAGCCACGCCACCGTCAGCCAGTCGATTTCCATCGTCCACCCCATCAGCCTCAGCCACGGCAAGAACGCCGAAGTGTGGGATACCACAGGCAAGCGCTATATCGACTTCGTCGGCGGCATCGGTGTGCTCAACCTCGGCCATTGCCACCCGCAGGTAGTCGAGGCGATTCGCGAACAGGCTACTCGGCTCACGCACTATGCCTTCAACGCCGCGCCGCACGCGCCCTACATCGAGCTGATGGCACGTCTGAGTGATTTTATCCCTGTGAGCTACCCGGTCAGCGGCATGCTCACCAACAGCGGCGCGGAAGCGGCGGAAAACGCTTTGAAGATCGTGCGCGGCGCCACCGGCCGCACTGCGGTGATCGCCTTTGACGGTGCCTTCCATGGCCGCACCCTGGCCACCTTGAACCTTAACGGCAAGGTCGCGCCCTACAAGCAAAAGGTCGGCGTACTGCCCGGCCCGGTGTATCACCTGCCGTATCCCAGCGCCGACAACGGCGTGACCTGCGCCGACGCACTGAAGGCCATGGAGCGTTTGTTCAGCGTGGAAATCGATGTGGAAGACGTCGCCTGTTTCATCATCGAACCGGTGCAGGGCGAAGGCGGCTTCCTGGCCCTGGACGTCGAATTTGCCCAGGCGCTGCGGCGTTTCTGCGACGAGAAACAGATCCTGCTGATTGCCGACGAAATCCAATCGGGCTTCGGCCGTACCGGTCAACGCTTCGCGTTTTCGCGCCTGGGCATTGAGCCGGACTTGATCTTGCTGGGCAAAAGCATTGCCGGCGGTGTACCGCTGGGGGCGGTGGTCGGGCGCAAAAACCTGATGGACAACTTGCCCAAAGGCGGCCTGGGCGGTACGTACTCCGGCAACCCTATCGCCTGCGCGGCGGCGCTGGCCACCCTGGAGGTGATGACGGACGCAAACTTGCACGCGTGGGGCGCGCAGCAGGAAGCCGCGATTGTCCGCCGCTACGCGACCTGGCGCGACCAAGCGCTGTCGCCCTACCTCGGGCGCCTGACCGGCGTCGGCGCCATGCGCGGCATCGAACTGGCCAACGCCGACGGCACGCCGGCGCCCCGGCAATTGACGCAACTGCTCGGCCTGGCGCGGGACGCCGGGTTGCTGTTGATGCCCAGCGGCAAGGCGCGGCACATCATCCGCCTGCTGGCACCGCTGACCACAGAGCCGGCGGTGCTGGAGGAAGGGCTGGATATCCTTGAAGCCTGCTTCAAGCGCCTGGATCAGTAGCGCGCATCCACCGGTTTGCCGCCGTTCGGCCAGTCTTTGACCTTGTCCGGGAAGTCCGGACGCGGCTGCCCGGAAAAGTACGCCGCGACGTCCACCGCTTCCTGTTCCGTCAAGCCACCCTGCCCCAGCGGGAAGCGCTCGTGGAAGCCAATCGGCATATTGCGTTGGACGAACGCGGCGGCTGTGTAGGTGCGCGCCATCCCCGCACCGATATTGAACGACTGCTCACCCCACAGCGGCGGGTAGATCCATTCACCGTCGGCGCGGGTCAGGCCCTGGCCATTGTCGCCATGGCACACCGCGCATTGCTTGGCGTACACCGCTTTGCCATTGGCCAGGTCGGGTTTGAGCGTCGGGTCGACCTTGCCCACGCCGCGTCCGGCGACTTTGTCCTGCGGGCGGGTGTTGTTTTTCATCCAGTCGAAATACGCCACCATCGCCTGCATATCCGCCGATTGCGGCGCCAGCGGCTTGCCGTTCATGGACCGGCGGAAACAGCCGTTGATGCGCTCCTCCAACGTGATCACCTTGCCGGCACGCGGGGCATAACCGGGGAAAAACGCCGACACCCCTACGAACGGCGATCCATCGGCCACAGTGCCTGCATTGAGATGGCAACTGGTGCAGTTCAGCGCGTTGCCGACATTGTCCGGCAGCAGCGCCTTGGTCTGCAGATGCAACCGCATGCCACGCAGCACCTGGTCGGCATTCGGCGCGGCCAGCAACTCGGCCAGACGCGGAGTCTGGAACGCGGACATGTCGCTGCTGGCCGGGTTGAGCTGCTCGCGCAGGGTTTTCACCTGCGCGGGGCTGACCGGCGTGCCCTGGTTGCCCCAGTGGGTGCGCACAAAACTGAGGATCTCGGCGATCTCCTGGTCGGCCAGCCGCGCGAACCCAGGCATGGTGTAGACCCGCGGATGGGTGGCGGTTTGCGCGGTTGCCCAGCCGGTGAGGGTGATATGCAAAAGAGACGTTGGGTTAGCGGCGACCACGCTCGGATTGCCGGCCAACGGCGGGAACAGGCCCTTCACGCCGGCACCGTCACTGCGGTGGCAGTCGCTGCAGAACTGCGTGTAGCCCAGGCCGCCACGACTGCTGAACAGGTCGTCAGGCACGGCAGCCGGGGCTTTGGCCACGGCAGGCATCGGCAGATCCTCCTGGCCCGCCGGCAGGGATTTTAAGTAACGGGCGATGGCAATCAGGTCGTCATCACTGAAATGCTGGGTGCTGTGATGGATCACATCGGCCATGTTGCCCGACACTGTGGCAAAACGGTTTTGCCCGGTCTTGAGCAGTTGCACGGTGTCGTCAACGGTCCACAGGTTGCGCAGGCTCAAGGCGCGCCAATGCTCGACGGTTTCCCCCGCCAGGTAGTGCTGGCCGCCGCGCTCGGTATCGCTCATGGCTTTTTCCTGGAAAGCGATACCCCTCGGGGTATGGCACGAGCCGCAATGCCCCAGGCCCTGAACCAAGTAGGCGCCACGGTTGAGCCCCGCGTCGCGGCCCGGATCGGGTTGGAAGGGTTGCTTGTCGAGAAAGGCGAAATTCCACAATGCCAAGCCCCAGCGCTGATTGAACGGAAAGCCCATGTCCGCCGGCAGGTTGTCCTGGCGGACCGCCGGCACGCCCTGCATCAGGTAGGCGTACAACGCGCGCATGTCCTCTTCGCTGATCTTCGCGTAGGACGGATACGGCATCGCCGGGTACAAGTTCATACCACTGGGGGTAACGCCTTCGCGCATGACGCGGTCGAACTGCTCGAAGGTGTAGCGCCCGATGCCTGTCTCGGCATCGGGCGTGATATTGCTGGAGTAGATCGTCCCCATCGGCGTACTCAACGCCAGGCCGCCGGCCATCAGCGCGCCTGGCTTGGCGGTGTGACAGGCAATGCAGTCGCCGAGTTGGGCGATGTAGTGGCCGCGTTCGAGCAGAGGGGTGTCGGGCGTGCTGGCGTGCAGCGAGAGGGACAGGCACATCAGCATCCCCACGAAGCTGACGCGTAAGAGGGCAAACATCATCGCAATAGTCCTTTAAGAACCTGGCGTGGAGCGGTCTCCTCGGCGCAGGTCTGCAATTGTTTTTATGCGTTCTCAGGCAAATAGTCGGGGGCGCAATCAGCCCCGAGGTTGTTGTAAACCACTCTCCGGCATGGCCTTTTGATATGGATCAGCGGAACGCCGAAGGCAGTGTGCCGCCTTGACCTGACTGACCTGCCCCTTGAAAATGCGCGACGCTTTTTTGTCTCCGTTTATTGAAGTAGTGAACTATTAATGTCCGATTCCTACACCGCAGAATCCGTCGTCGCCTTGGCCTCCAAAGCTGAATACGAAAACGCCATCAATCTTTCACAGCATGTGCCAGCGGCCAAGACCATCAGCGAGATGGTGCTGGACGCGTTTCACACTTCCAAGGAGAGCGACCAGATCCGCGAACTGCGCGTCGCCATCCGCCAGGCCCACGATGCGTTCGACGACGACAAGGCCTACGACCTGATGGGCCAGCTCAAGCAACTCAAGGACGCCGAAGCCGCCGACAACCTGGCCCTGGAAGACTTGAGCAGCAAGTTCTCCATCAGCCGCATCCTGTCCAGCTTCAAGGACGACCCCGAGTTTCAGGAACTGGTCTACGGCCTGGCCCTCAAGGTGCTGAACCAGACCCATCAAGCCATCAGCAACCCGAGCGCCGGCAAGGGCAAGGCGGCACGCGCCAAGAAAGACGCCGAAGTGTTCGTGATCAGCAAGGACGGCATCAGCGTCACCCTGCCGCTGCGCACGCCACGCTCCAAGCTGAACGTGGACCGTGAAGCGTTCGAGTTTCTAGGGTTCAGCTTTGTGGGCGAAGGGGATGACGCCGAGCTGGAACGTGAGTCGTTCACCGACAACAACGGCGCCGAGTTGCCGGTCAACCGCAAGAACGTGGTGAATGCCTTGCAACAGAAAACCGCATTTGATGGGTACAGCATCGCGCAGCAATAACACTTGGGACTTCATTGAGGGAGGAGCGTCGCCCTTCCCTCATGGGGTCCTGCGCTAAACCCGCGCGGCAAACACCTCACGAAAGCGCGCCATCTCCTGCTTGTTCCCCACTGTCACCCTTACCCACTGCGGCCAGTTCTGCCACACCCGGCCGATCAATACGCCTTCGGCGGCGAGCTTTTCGATGACCTGCTGCGCGGGCTGCTTGACGTCGATCATGAAGCAATTGCTGTGGGAAGCGGTGCAAGTGAAACCACGGCCCTTGAGCCAGGCCAGGGTTTCATCGCGTAACTGGGCATTGAGGGCTTTACGCTGGGGCAGCAGTTTGACGTCCTCCAGGCTGGCAAGGCCGCCGAGCAACGACGAGCCCGCCGGCACATTGTCGCCGCCAAACACCGCCAGCCGCTCCAGCAACGTCGGGTGGCCGATGGCCAGGCCCAGGCGTGCGCCCGCCATGCCGTAGATTTTCGAGAAGGTGCGCAGCACCAGCAGGTCGTCGTGGTCCTTGACCCAACTGACCACGCTCGGGGCGTCGGCGAAGTCGATGTAAGCCTCGTCCACCACCAGCACGCTGCCCTTGGGCTTGTTCGCCAGTGCGTCGCGAATGGCCTGGGTGGGAGTCAGGGTGCCGGTGGGGTTGTTGGGGTTGCACAGGTAGAGCATGCCGGCCTGGGGGGCGGCGGCGAGCATGGCGGGGATATCGTGGGCGTGGTGGGCGTCGAGGTTCACTTCGTGCACCGGCGCCTTGTGCGCTTCGGCGGCCTGGCGCGGTACTTCGTAGGATGGCGTGGCCATTACCAGGCCACGGGTATCGCTGGTGAACGCCAGCACCGCATAACGCAACGCCGCCATGGAGCCTGAAAACACCGCCACCTGTTCTTCGGCAATGCCCTGTTGCTGAGCGAACAATGCGGCCAATGCATACATGTGGTTGTACGGGTAGCGCCCGGCAGTGGCGATGCCGCGCTGCATCGCCTCACGGGCTGCCAGGGCTGGACCGTAGGGGCTTTCGTTGTAGTTGAGACGGACCTTGTCGGCCTTGGCCGGCGGCGTCGCCGCGACCGCCCAGTCCAAGCGCCCCAGCAAGGGCAAGGCGGCGCTGAAGGCGAGAAGGGACCGACGACTCACGCTGACCATGGTGACTACTCCTTGTAGGCGGGTGATGGATTCGCACAGTGCGTACAGAGGGGTATGACGAGATAAGCGTGGGCAGATTTAACCTGACGCCCGAGAAAAACCCACATCACCGCAGAGCAGGAACAGGGTCGCAGTGGGGAGGAGCAATGCGCACCCTCCCCCACGCTAAGGCCGAATAGCCCTAGTTGAGCTGCAACTTATGCTTGAGGCTGTGCATGACCTGCGCCTTGTTCTGCAGGTATTCGTTCAGGCCGCGAGCGCGCAGGTTGCAGGCGTCGCATTCGCCGCAGCCGGTGCCGATCACGCCGTTGTAGCAGGTCAAGGTGTGTTCGCGCACCAGGTCCAACTGATGGTGGTAATCGGCCAGGGCCCAGGTCTCGGCCTTGTTCAGCCACATCAGCGGCGTGTCCAGCCGTACGTCGTACTCCATGCCCAGCTTGAGCGCCTGGTTCAGGGCTTTGACGAACTCATCGCGGCAGTCGGGGTAGCCCGAGAAGTCGGTTTCGCACACGCCAGTAATGACCGTCTCGGCCTTGACCTGGTACGCGTAGATCGCCGCCAGGGTCAGGAACAGGATATTGCGCCCCGGTACAAAGGTGCTCGGCAGGCTTTCGCCGGAACTGTTCACGGTGGGCACGGGGATGTTGTCGCGGGTAAGACTACTGATGGCCAACTCGTTGAGCAGGGACACATCCATCACTTTGTGCACCGTGGCGCCCAGTTGCTTGGCTAGCTGGCGGGCCACTTCGATTTCCGCCACATGGCGCTGGCCATAATCGAACGTGATGCAGTGCACTTCGTCATACAACGCCAGTGCCTGGATCAGGCAGGTCGTCGAGTCCTGCCCGCCACTGAACACCATTACGGCTTTTTTACTCATCGCTGTGCTTCCTGGATGCGTGGAATGGGGGATAGTTTAGAGGCCATGCCATAAAAAACCCCGCGCTTCTTGCGAAGGCGGGGCCTTTTACTGCTCGGACCACTCAGTGGGCGTAGGTCAGCAACAGCTCTTTCGGTACTTGGAAATCCAGGGACATCATCACGCTCAGCGCGGTGATGGTGAAGATCGAGAACACGAACAGCTTGCGCGCCCAGACGGTGTCGTCCACCGCCTTGTAGCCGGTCCAGGCCATGTACAACCAGTACATGCCCATGGCGGCCGCGACGGCGAGGTAGCTCATGCCGGCGTAGCCGCTGAAGGTCAACATCAAGGTCGCCACAAGGAAGGCCAGGATGTAGAGCAGGATGTGTTTCTTGGCCACCTGGATGCCACGTTTTACCGGCAGAACCGGGATCGACGCAGCCAGGTAGTCATTGAAGCGGAAAATCGCGATGGCGTAGGAATGCGGCATCTGCCACAGGCTGAACATCACCAGCAGCGTCAGCGCGGCCATGTCGAAGCTATTGGTCACAGCCACATAACCAATCACCGGCGGCATCGCCCCCGACAGACTGCCCACCAGCGTGCCGTGAACCGACTTGCGCTTGAGGTACAGGCTGTAGAGGCCGACGTAGATGACAAAACCGATCACGGCAAACAACGCCGCCAACGGGTTGGCCACCTTGTACAACAGGGCCACACCGGCAACACCCAGGACGGTCGCGTAGACCAGTGCCAGTTTCAGGGAGATAAGGCCCTGCACCAGCACACGGTTCTTGGTGCGTTCCATCTTGATATCGATGTCACGGTCGATGCAGTTGTTGAAGACACAACCGGAAGCTACCACCAGGGATGTGCCGATCATTGCAGCCAGGAAGATGGCCAGATCGACATGTCCCTTGGAGGCCAGGAAGAAACCGCCCGCCACAGAAAGCACGTTACCGAAAATGATCCCCGGTTTGGTGATTTGGATAAAGTGCTTAAGCGACATCGGGTCTTACCTCACTTCGCCATCATGTAGGTGTGGATGCTGAACATGATCCACAGCGACAGACCAACCAGCAGAACGATCACCAGGCCGGCGAACACGAACGCAATCACGTTCTCGCGCTGGGCCTCGGAGCGGTCCAGGTGCAGGAAGTACACCAGGTGAACCAGTACCTGAATCACTGCGAACGCCAGGACGATCATCAAGGTGATCGACTTCGGCAGGGTCGGGTACATCACCAGGCCGAACGGGATCAGGGTCAGGATGACCGACAGGATGAAGCCGATAGCGTAAGACTTGACGCTGCCGTGGCTTGCATCGTGGCTGTCATGGGAGTGTGCATTAGCCATTACAGAGTCCCCATCAGGTAGACAACGGTGAATACGCAGATCCAGACCACGTCCAGGAAGTGCCAGAACAGGCTCAGGCAGCTCAGGCGGGTCTTGTTGGTGTTGGTCAGGCCGTGCTTATTGACCTGATACATCATCACCGCCATCCACAGCAGACCGGCCGAGACGTGCAGACCGTGGGTGCCGACCAGCGTGAAGAACGCCGACAGGAAACCGGAACGGTGCGGGCCGTAGCCTTCGGAGATCAGCAGGTGGAACTCGTTGATCTCCATGCCGATAAAGCCCAGGCCGAACAGGAAGGTCAGCGCCAACCAGCTCAGCACGCCTTTCTTGTTGCCCTTGTAGAAGGCCAACATGGCGAAGCCGTAGGTGATCGAACTGAACAACAGCAAGGCGGTTTCGCCGAGCACGTAAGGCAGTTCGAAGATGTCGTGGCCCGACGGGCCACCCGCTACGTTGTTTACCAGTACCGCGTACACCGCGAAGATCGACGCAAACAAGATGCAGTCGGTCATCAGGTAGAGCCAGAAACCGAAGACGGTCATTGGCCCCGAGTCGTGGTGATGGTCATCGTGCCCATGGTCATCGACATGGGCGTGTCCAGCATTGGTCACTAAGTTCGACATGGTTTAAGCCTGTTCCAACGAGGTTTCTACACGGTTGGCCGGGATTTTCTTCTCGGCGACCAGGCGAGCGTGCTGCTCGGCTTCGATGCGTTCGATCGTTTCGACCGGCACCATGTAGCCTTGATCATCACGTGCGGCGTGGACGATGAAGTAACCGATGGTACCCACCAGGCTCACGATCGCCAGCCACCAGATGTGCCAGATCATCGCGAAACCGAACACGGTCAACAGCGCACCCATCACCACGCCAGTGGCGGTGTTGCTTGGCATGTGGATCGGTTCGTAGTGTTTAGGCTTCTGGTACGCAGTACCGTCTTCCTTGGCTTCGGTGAACGCATCGATCGTGTTCGCAGTCGGGATCACGGCGAAGTTATAGAACGGTGGTGGCGACGAAGTCGACCATTCCAGGGTGTGGCCGTTCCATGGGTCGCCGGATTCGCACATGTTCTGCTTGCGATCACGCACGCTGACATACAGCTGGATCAGCTGGCAGGCGATACCCACCGCAATCATCACCGCACCGAACATGGCGACGTACAGGTACGGCACCCACTCAGGGTTGGTGGTGGCGTTCAGACGACGGGTCATGCCCATGAAGCCCAGTGCATAAAGCGGCATGAACGCGACGAAGAAGCCCGAGATCCAGAACCAGAACGCAGCCTTGCCCCAACCTTCGTGCAGCTTGAAGCCGAACGCTTTCGGGAAGTAGAAGCTGAAACCGGCGATGTAACCGAATACCGCACCGCCGATGATCACGTTGTGGAAGTGAGCGATCACGAACAGGCTGTTGTGCAGCACGAAGTCAGCACCCGGGATGGCCAGCAGTACGCCGGTCATGCCGCCGATGGCGAAGGTCACCATAAAGCCTAGGGTCCACAGCACCTGGCTGGTCATGCGCAGACGGCCGTGGTAGATGGTGAACAGCCAGTTGAATAGCTTCACCCCCGTCGGGATGGAAATCAGCATAGTCGCCAAGCCGAAGAAGGCGTTGACGCTGGCCCCCGAACCCATGGTGAAGAAGTGGTGCAGCCACACCATGAAGCCCAGTACGGAAATTGCGCCCGATGCGTAAACCATCGAGTGGTGACCGAACAGGCGCTTGCCGGTAAAGGTCGAGATCACTTCGGAGAAGATACCGAACGCTGGCAGGATCAGGATGTACACCTCAGGGTGACCCCATGCCCAGAACAGGTTCACGTACATCATTGGATTGCCACCAAGTTCGTTGGTGAAAATGTGGAAATCCAGGTAACGGTCAAGCGACAGCAGCGCCATGGTAGCGGCCAGGATCGGGAACGAAGCCACGATCAGGACGTTTGCCCAGGTGCAGGTCCAGGTGAAGATCGGCATGTCCATCAGTTTCATGCCAGGAGCGCGCATTTTCAGGACGGTGGCCAGGAAGTTGACCCCCGTCAGCGTCGTCCCTAGCCCTGATAGCTGTAGCGCCCAGATGTAGTAGTCCACACCCACACCAGGGCTGTACTGAATGCCCGACAGCGGCGGATACGCAACCCAACCGGTCTTGGCGAATTCGCCGACGCCCAGGGATACGTTGATCAGCACCACGCCGGAAACCAGCAGCCAGAAGCTCAGGGAGTTCAGGAACGGATAGGCCACGTCACGCGCGCCGATCTGCAGCGGCACTGCCAGGTTCATCAGGCCGGTGAAGAATGGCATCGCCATGAAGATGATCATGATCACACCGTGAGCGGTGAAGATCTGGTCATAGTGTTCAGGTGGCAGGTAGCCAGGCGAACCCTCGGTGGCCATGGCCAACTGGGTACGCATCATGATGGCGTCGGCAAAACCGCGCAGCAGCATGACCATGGCGACGATGATGTACATCACGCCGATTTTCTTGTGGTCGACCGAAGTCAGCCACTCGGTCCACAGGTAGGTCCACTTCTTGAAGTAAGTGATACCCGCGAACAGTGCCAGACCACCCAGCGCGATCATGGCGATGGTCACCATCACGATCGGCTCGTGGAACGGGACCGCATCCCAACTTAATTTACCAAACATCGTTTACTCCTCTGCCCCAGCAGTTGAATGCGCGCCCGTCTCAGAACCTTCAACCGCGGCCACTTCTTTCTTCTCGTGCTTGACCGGCTTGCCTGGCTTCATACCTTCGTACTTGTCGACGATTTTCTGAAACAGGTTCGGCTCGTACGAGGAGTACAGCGCGACAGGGTTGTTCTGGCTAGGTTTGGCCAGGGCGTCGTATTCAGCTTGATCAAGCTGTTTAGGTGCGGCCTTGACTTCGGCTACCCAGGCGTTGAAGTCTTCCTGGCTCGTCGAGATCGCTTTGAATTTCATGCCGGTGAAGCCAGCGCCGCTGTAGTTGGCGGAGATGCCTTCCATTTCAGCTTTCTGGTTGGCGATCAGGTGCAGCTTGGTCTGCATGCCTGCCATCGCGTAGATCTGGCCGCCCAGGGCTGGGATGAAGAACGAGTTCATCACGGCGTCGGAGGTGATCTTGAAGTTCAGCGGAGTGTGCTCCGGGAAGCGGATCTGGTTAACCGTGGCGATACCCAGGTCCGGGTAGATGAACAGCCACTTCCAGTCCAGCGCGACCACTTCGATATTGATCGGCTTGGCGTCCGATTCCAGCGGACGGTACGGGTCCAGCGCGTGGGTAGACTTGTAGGTCACATAACCCAGGGCAATGATGATGAGGATCGGAACCAGCCACACCGCGATTTCGATCTTGGTGGAGTGCGACCACTTCGGCGCGTAGGTGGCGCTGGTGTTCGACGCGCGGTATTTCCAGGCGAAGGCGAAGGTCATGATGATCACAGGGACCACGACCAGCAGCATCAGCAGGGTGGCGGTGATGATCAGGTTTCGTTCATCCAGACCGACCTGTCCTTTTGGGTCGAGCAAGGTCCACTTGCAGCCTCCCAGCATTAACATCATGCCAAGCAGCGGCAAAAAGCCTAGTAATCGGGGGTACCTGTTTTTACTCATCTCACGACCTCTAAAGCAGCTTGCGCAATGCAGTTGGGTTTTGATCGCCAACACTTCACCCTGCCAAGGGTTGGCATTTCTCTTCGATTGAATAAGAGCCTGCTCGCACGCCATGAATGGACGATTTACGAGCCTGCGGTGAGTTCTTATTCGATTTCGTGGTTAAAGGCCTTGTTACAGACCAATTCCATTTGGTGCGGATAGTTGAAAGGCTGCCGGAACCTGGGGTCGCACAGAGCCATCCATCTGCCCCTCGACCGCTCCAATGCTCAAATATTGAACAGCACCGGACATTCAGTGCGGGCGATTGTAGTTAGCTAGCGATGTATAAACCATGTCTTATAAAGAAATAATTTTTATCGAAAGCAGCAATAATCCTTCACCAAAATTGCAAAGGTCGGGGATCTTATCGTGTTCGATTCTCAACAAAAACCACAAAAATTGCCGTGTTATAGGGCAATCCGCCACATCCCTTACCCTCTGTAAGGGCTTGCCAAAGCCATCCAAGTCCCCATAAAACAAGGCATTCGGACATCATCGAATGGCGCGGACGGCGCGTAGTTCCTGACATAGGCCAGACGATGAAGTGACAGCACAATTTGACCGTTCGGTGCAAATTTAAGCGGGGTTGCGGGGGGTCAGAAATGTCCTGCGACAGCTTCCGTGTGACAACATGTCGCACACTGCGCGCAGCGGAAATTGTCCGACGTCATGCTCTGTTCATAAAAGCCTACCTGCGAAAACGCCCCGGCCCTCCAGAGGAGGAACCGGGGCGTTTTCGTGTAGGGGCTCAGGCCGTGTGACGGCGATTGCGGTAAATGCCCAGCGGCACCAGGATCACGGTCAGCACAAAAGCCACCAGCGCCCATTGCGCCAGGGACAGCCCAAGGATCGGTGGGTAAGGCGTGCTGCAGAAACCATCGACCTGAAAGCCCAGCGGGAAGACCTTGGCCAGCGGCAGGTCATCGACGATGGGCTGCAGCACATCGACGCCACAACTGACCTGGGGAAAGAACTGGGTATACACATGATGGCCAGCAGCTGCGACCCCGCCGAGGGCGCTGAGGATCACCAAGCCTTCGAAAAACGTGAGGGCGCCTTTGCGGGGCATGGCGGCGCCGATAAAGGCGAAGATGGCAATCAACAACAAGGCATAACGCTGCAAGATGCACAGTGGGCAAGGCGCTTCGCCCAACACCACCTGCATGTACAAGGCCCCGCCGATCAACGCCAGGCAGATGATGCCCAGCAACACCAGAAAGCGCCGCTCCCTGCCTAAACGCAATTCGTCACTCATCTCCGTTTCCCTTTGTTTGGTTGTGCCTGTAGGCGCGAGTTTACACACAGGCAGTGGTTTAAACAGAGACGGGTTAACGGCGGATTAATCGCGAGAAATGGAAAACCAAATGTGGGAGGGGGACTGGCTGATGCACCCCTATCGGACGCAGAGGTATTGGGCAGAGACATCTACACATCTTCGCTGTAAACAGAAAGTGACGTTCTTGTAGTGAGCGGGCTTGCCCCGCGCGCTGGGGCGCGAAGCGGCCCCCACTCCAGGCGATGTAATTCACCTGACACACCGAGGTGCCTGGGTTTGGGGCCGCTTCGCAGCCCCGCGCGGGGCAAGCCCGCTCACCATGGCAGGCCCCCTCCCACATTGTTGACCTATAGGTCCTATTCCAAGGCCGCCGCCGGGCCGAAGAATTCGTAGCGGCTTTGTTTCTCGGGTACGCCCAAGGCCTTGAGGTGGCGTTTGATCGCGGCCATGAAGCCTTTAGGTCCCAGGAAGTAAGCATCCAGGTCGCGCTGTTCAGGCAACCATGCGGCCAGTTGTTCCTGGCTGAGCAGGCCGACCTTGTCCGCCGCCGGGCTCACGCCGTCGTCTTCGGCATAGCAATAGAAACGCTTGAGCTGCGGGTGCTTGACCGCCAGGGCGTCGACCCAGTCGCGAAACGCATGCACGCCGCCGTTACGCGCGCAGTGGATAAAATGCACCGGGCGCTCGGTGGCCAGCGCCGCTTCGAGCATCGGCAGGGTCGGGGTGATGCCTACGCCGCCGCTGATCAGCACCAACGGCTTATCGCTGGCGGCCAGGGTGAACTCTCCCGCCGGCGGGAACAGGTCGAGGGTCGCGCCCACCTGCAACTCATCATGCAGGTAATTGGACACTCGCCCGCCGGCTTCACGCTTGACGCTGATACGGTACTGCCCAGCATCGCTCAACGCCGAGAGGGAATAGTTGCGACGCACCTCTTCGCCGTCCAACACCAGCGTCATACCGATGTACTGGCCTGGCGCAGCCGCCAGGATCGGGCCGTTATCCACCGGGGTGAAATAGAAGGAGGTGATCTCGGCGCTCTCCTCTACCCGCTTGACCAGCGTGAACGACCGCGCACCGCGCCAGCCGCCAGGGGCTTGGGCTTTCTCGTCGTAAATGGCCGCTTCGGCGCCGATCAGGATATCCGCCAATTGCCCGTAGGCCGCGCCCCAGGCATTCATCACCTCCGGCGTGGCGATCTCGCTGCCCAGCACTTCAGAAATCGCCCGCAGCAGGCAGGCGCCGACAATCGGGTAATGCTCCGGCAGGATCTGCAAGGCCACATGCTTATTGATGATTTTGGCCACCAGATCGCCCAGCTGATCCAACTGGTCGATATGTCGCGCGTACATCAGCACCCCATTGGCCAGGGCGCGGGGCTGATCGCCGCTGGCCTGGTGGGCCTGGTTGAACAGCGGACGAACTTCGGGGTACTCGGACAGCATCATGCGGTAGAAATGGGTGATCAGCGCTTCACCGCCACTTTCCAACAGAGGCACGGTGGATTTGACGATGGCACGGTCTTGGGCACTAAGCATGAGAGCCTCCAGGGCTTCTTTAAGGATTACCCTTGAGTACTCAGCATTCGTGCCAACTAAAACTTCGTTATTTATCAGCTAGTTGAAATAGATGTAGTCAGTATGACTTCCTACACGCTAGAGTCATAAGGACTACAAGGAGTCATTATGACTGCGCACTCATTGCTCACCACCCTCCTGCCTTTAGTGGCCGACCTGTCCCGCGACCTGCCCGAGGGCGAGCGTTACCGCCGCTTGCTGCAAGCCATGCGCACTCTGCTGCCCTGCGACGCCGCCGCGCTGTTGCGCCTGGACGGTGAAGCGCTGGTGCCGCTGGCGGTGGACGGCCTGAGCGCCGATACCCTGGGCCGACGCTTCAAGGTCAGCGAACACCCGCGGTTTGCGGTGTTGCTCGCCAGCCCCGGCCCCACGCGCTTCGACAGCGACAGCGAGTTGCCCGACCCGTATGACGGCCTAGTGGACGGCCTGCACGGGCACCTGCCAGTGCACGACTGCATGGGCTGCCCGTTGTTTGTCGACGACCGGCGCTGGGGCCTGCTGACCCTCGATGCGCTCGACACCGAGCGCTTCGAACGGGTCGAGCTGAACGCCCTGCAAGCCTTCGCCAGCCTGGCCGCCGCCACCGTCAATGTGGCCGAACGCATCGAACGCCTGGCCCTGCGCGCCGAAGACGAACACCAACGCGCCGAAATCTACCGTCAGGCCAGCGGCCAACAACACAAGGAAATGATCGGCCAGAGCAAAAGCCACAAGCGCCTGGTGGAAGAAATCAAACTGGTGGGCGGCAGCGACCTCACCGTGCTGATCACCGGGGAAACCGGGGTGGGCAAGGAGTTGGTGGCCCAGGCGATTCACGCCGCTTCGGCGCGTGCCGACAAACCGCTGATCAGCCTCAACTGCGCGGCCCTGCCGGAAACCCTGGTGGAGAGCGAGCTGTTCGGTCATGTGCGTGGCGCCTTCACCGGCGCGCTGAACGAGCGTCGGGGCAAGTTCGAGCTGGCCAACGGCGGCACCTTGTTTCTCGACGAAGTGGGCGAGCTGTCCCTGACGGTGCAGGCCAAACTGCTGCGCGTGCTGCAAAGCGGTCAGCTGCAGCGCCTGGGCTCGGACAAGGAACACCACGTGGATGTGCGCCTGATCGCCGCCACCAACCGCGACCTGGCCGATGAGGTGCGCAATGGCCGCTATCGCGCCGACTTCTACCACCGCCTGAGTGTTTACCCGCTGCAAGTACCGGCCCTGCGCGAACGCGGTCGCGACGTGCTGCTGCTGGCGGGTTTCTTCCTCGAACAGAACCGTTCACGCATGGGCCTGGGCAGTCTGCGCCTGACCGGCGATGCCCAGGCAGCCCTGCTGGCCTACAACTGGCCAGGCAACGTGCGGGAGCTGGAACATTTGATCGGGCGCAGCGCGCTCAAGGCCCTGGGAAACTGTCGCGAACGTCCGAGGATTCTCAGCCTGAGCGCCGCCGACCTCGACCTGCCCGACGTCAGCGCGCCGCTAATCGAAGCCCAGCTACCATCGACGCCCATCACCGGCGACTTGCGCCAGGCCACCGAAGATTACCAACGCCAAATCATCAACACCTGCCTGGAACGCCACCAGCACAACTGGGCCAGCACCGCCCGCGAACTCGGCCTCAACCGCGCCAACCTCGCCCGCCTGGCCAAGCGCCTGGGGATAAAATAGCTCGCTGAACTCGGTCAAAAATGAGGGCGCAAGTCCTGATGCCAGTCCGATCCACCTCAGGCAATGACTATCAAAAGTGGGAGGGGGCTTGCCCCCGATAGCGGTACGTCAGTGATAGCTGGGCTGACTGTCACACCGTAATCGGGGGCAAGCCCCCTCCCACATTTGGTCCCGTCCAGGGCAGAAATTCATTCACTGAGTCCTTTACTGATGGGCACCAGTGACTTGCCCCCTGTTCAGACTGTTCTCGTGTTCAAGACCGGACTCACAATCTTGGGCTTGCGAAATACCAACACATTCCCCGCCATCACCAGCCCCAACCCCACCAGCGCCGGGGCGGTCCACTGATAGCCCTCGGCGAACGCCGACACATTCAACGCCACCACCGGAAACAACACCGTGCAATACGCCGCACGCTCCGGCCCCATACGCCCGACCAGCGTCAAATACGCGGTAAACCCAATCACCGACCCCGGAATCACCAGGTACCACAACGCGCCGATATACCGCGCGCTCCAGTCCATCTCGAACGGAATGCCACGCAGCACACACCAGGTCGCCAGCATGGCCGCGCCATACGCCATGCCCCAGGCATTGGTGGTCAGTGGCCTGAGCCCGGCCTTCTGCTGCAAGCTCGACAACATATTGCCGGCCGAGAAACACATCGTCCCCAACAGCGCCAACCCCAGGCCCAGCAAGGTCTGCGGGCTGGCGGTGTGCCCCACCAGTTCTGGCCAGAACAACAACCCCAACCCTGCCAACCCAAGGCCACCGCCCATCAACACGTTGCGGGCCACGCGCTGGCCGAAAAAGACCCGCGCGTTCAACGCGTTCCACAGCGTCGCGGTGGAAAACACCACCGCCACCAAGCCGCTGGGGATCCATTGGCTGGCCGTGAGAAAGCACATGAAGTTGACGCAAAACAGGCACAACCCCTGGGCCAGGCAGATCAGGTGCCCGCGCCGGTTCATCACCTGCAACCTGCGGCTGAGCAATAGCAACGCAAACAACACCAACGCCGCCAGGGCGAAGCGATAGACGATGGACACGGGAATCGCTACCACGCCCAGTTGCCACTTGAGGGCGATCCAGGTGGTGCCCCAGATCAGCACGGTGAGTAAGTACAGGAAAAGGTTCATGACAGGCTCCATCGATTGAGCCTCAGTGTCGCCCCCAAGCCGCGCCCGGCTCTTGCACATTCTTGCGCTTTTGTCGGGCGCGCAGCGCACAGCGCCGGCAGTGCGGAGTAGGATGCAAGGCGTCGGAGAGTACACGCCATGTCAGAACTGGAATCCCTGCAAGTCTTCCAAGCCCTCAACCGCTCGCCCCACGCCCGCCTGGAAGCCTGCGCCGAGCTGGGTGACGGCCTCGCCGCGGCGCTGTGGAGCAATCATCATGACTCCCAGGACTACCAAGCGCCGGGGCATCACACCCTGTCGTGCTATGTGGGTGGCGGCACCGGTACGTTTCGGCGCGACCGGCCCGATACCAAGGGCGGCCCCGACAAGCTGTGCATCCTGCCTGCCGAGCATCAGTCCGGGTGGGTGATCAACGGCGAAATCCGCCTGGCCCATGTGTACTTCAGCCAGGAACAATTTGCCCTCGGTTGCGTGACCCTGCTCGACCGCGAACCACGCACTGTGCAGTTGCACGAGAGCACGTTTCTGGAAGACCCCAGGCAAGCCCAACGCTTTCACCAGTTGATCGCCCTGAACTGGCAGGAACCCGCCGAGCGTTTGCTGACCAGCAGCCTGGCCCACGAACTGCTCAACCACACTTTGCTCAGCCAGGTCGGCCTGCGCGACGGGTTGCGTTTGAAGGGCGGACTGGCGCCGCACCAACGCCGGTTGTTGGTGGACTACATCGATTACCACTTGGAGGCTCCGCTCAGCCTCGGCCAATTGGCCGGGTTGTGCGCGTTGTCGGAATACCACTTTGCGCGGATGTTCCGTCAAAGCTTCGGCCTGCCGCCCCATCAATACCTGCTGGCGCGCCGCCTGGCTCGTGCGCAGAGTCTGTTGCGGGGCGGCACCCTGCCCCTTGGCGAGATTGCGCTGATATGCGGCTTCTCCAGCGCCAGCCATTTCACTCACCGCTTCCGCCAGGCCATGGGCGCCACGCCTGGGGAATATCGCCAGGCGTTCTGCGTTTAGGTCATCAAGCCCAACGTCTTGGCTTTGGCCACCGCTTGGGTGCGCCGCTCCACGCCGAGCTTGCTGTGGATGCGCCGTGCATGGGTCTTGACGGTGTGCAGGGAGATAAACAATCGGTCGGCGATTTCCAGGTTGGAGTTGCCCAGGGCAATCAATTGCAGCACTTCCAACTCGCGCTGACTGAGTGGGTTTTCCACCGTGCCCGGGCTTGAGGCCTGGGGCTCCATCCCCAGTTCGCTCAACAGCCCCGGCGAGCGCAGACGCAATTCGCGAATCGCTTGCTGCACCTGGCAGCGCGCAGCCAATTCAAGCCCGGCGTGCAATGAACGACGCGCCAGGCCGGCATCGCCCAGTTGCCAAGCCACTTCGCCCAGCACCAGATGCAATTCGGTTTCCAGACAGAGCATGCCGCGCTGGTGGGTTGCGTCCAGCAGCGCTTGCAGGCGTGCCAGCGGCTGTTCGGCGCAACCCAGTTTTACCTCGGCCAGCACCAATAAGTATTCGAGGCGCGGGATCAACTCCAGGGTGGCCGGCGGCGCTTGTTTGGCCAGCGGCCCACGGAAGTGGCGCAGCACGCGGCGCAGCGCTTCCACGGTCAACTCGGCGCGGCCCTGCTGCAACCAGAAATGCCCGCTGACCAGCAGCAACACTGCGCGGTACACGGTGTCCGGCACCTGGCGTTGCTGCATCAGCCGTTCGGCCTCGCGCAGTTGAATGAATGCCTGGGCGTAATCGCCTCGGTTGGCCGCCAGCAGCGCCAGGCCAAGAAACCCGTAGAGCACGCGTTTGTCCTGGCTGTGCAGGCACAGGGGCAAGCCACTCTCAAAACACTCCGCGGCCAAGGCATCCTGCCCCTGGCGCAACGCCAGGTGCCCGCGGCGCAAGGCGATACGCCCGAGCAACGGTCCGGCCTTGAGCCGCTGCTTGAGCAACATCGTCTGCATATGCTCCAGCAGGCTCTGTGCCCGATGCGGCGCGCCGCGCTGTTCCAGTAACTGCGCGTGATCCAGCTCCAACAACGCTTCCAACAGCAATGAGCCATGGGCGCGCGCCAGGCACAGGGCTTCGCGGTTGAGGGTTTGTGCCACGTCCAATTCACCGCGCAGCAAGGCTTGCTGAGTGAGTCCCGACAGGCACATCAACCGCGAGGTCCAGGCGCTGTCGGGCAAGGCTTGCAAGGCCTCGATAAAGTGCGCGCGCGAACCCTCGGCGTCGCCGTCCAAATGCAGCAACCACCCCCACTGTGCCTGCCAGCGCGCCAGCAAGTGGCGCTGTTGCGCCGCCGTCGGTTGCGGGGCGAAACGCGCAAGTTGGTCGATGCACACCGCCGCCTGCTCGAAGCGCCCGGCAAACAGCAGCGCCGCCGTGACCAGCCCCACCAACTGCGCTGAACCGAGCATCAGTTCGTCGCCATGCTCCTCGTGCAGGCGCAACAGCAACACCGCGTTCTGCTGACGGAACAGGTCTTCGAAACTGAAATGCTGCAACAGGCTTACCGCCACTTCGTATTCTTCGGCCAGCAGCGCCTGTTCGAAGGCGGCCTGCCAGTCCTGCTCGGCGGTGAACCATTGGCAGGCGCGACGGTGCCAGGAGCGCTTGGTCGGCCAGGGCTCGTCGCGTATCAAGCGTGCCAGTGGTGGGAACACCTGCAACCAATCACTGCTTTCCCACGCTTGGATAAACGCGCCGAGGGCCTGTAGGTCACGCAGGTACTGATCACCGTCGCCCGCGCCGAACAGGTGCTCGCACAGTCCGGTGTTGAAACGCGGCAGGTGGGCCAGCACGCGCCACGCGTCGGCCAGTTCGGGGGGCAACGTGCTGAACAGTTCGTGTTGCAGGTAATCGAGTAGGGTCTTGTCGGGATGACCGTCGCCCAGCAACGCGATGCGCACACCGGCGCACCAGCCGGCGCTGAATTGCAGTACGCCCTCGACGGACTGCCCCGGCGCATGGCTGAGCAGCGCCTGGATCTCTGCGGCGCTGAAGGCCAGCTCCGCGCCGCATTCCAGCAGTTCGTCGTCCAGCAGCAGCCGCGGCCAATTGCACGCCGGCCGCCGCCGCGCGCCTAGCCACCAGGTCAGCGCCGGGCTGCTGGCGGTGAACAGGCGGTCGAGCAAGGCATCGGTTGCGGGGGCGGGCAAGCGGCAAAAGTCATCGAGGAACAACCACGCCGGCGCCTGCCAGCGACCCAGGTCCTGTAGCAACGTGGCTTCATCGGTAAAGGGCAACCCCAGGTTATGCGCCAAGCGCTGGCAGAGATCGAGGGGGTCGAGCGCCACGCCATTGAGCGGCAACCAGTACACCTGACAGCCTTCGGGCGCCTGCAATGCGCACTCGGCGAGCAGCGCGCTCTTGCCACTGCCGCCGGGGGCGCACACCAACTTTACCCGCGCGGCAGACGCCAGCAACGGCTCAGCCAGTCGCGGGCGCAGCAGATGATGGGCGGACAGCCGAGGCATGAATCCAGGACGGTCCAGGCAGCGAGTCATGGCGGTCATTGCTGCATCCTGCGTTTTTATTGTTATGCAACCTGACGCGTACCCTAGACCCGTGGCGGGCGATTGTTGAAGAAGTATTCAGCGGGGTGATTGAAGGCCATGCATAAAACCCAAGGTGGGAGGGGACTAGCCTCCTCCCACCTTTGCTCCGGGATCAGCGCACGCCTTCGGCTCGCAACGCCGCCGGGGTGTAGTCCGCCGCCTTGGCCGCGAACCCGAACACGAAGCTGCTCTTCTCCTCGTTCTTCATCCCCAGCGCGATATAACGCCCGGCGATCAAGTCATACAGGGTCTCGACGGTATACGCCGGCACCTGATGGTCGTAGTAGAACTGCGAATGACCTTCGGCAACCCGCCACAGTTGGCCACGGCCGTCATAGTGATCCACCAGCGCGACTTGCCAGCTGTCTTCATCGATGTACATGTGACGCTTGGCATAGATGTGGCGCTCGCTCGGCTTGACCGTGCCGACCACTTCCCATACGCGGTGCAGCTCGTAGCGGGTCAGGTCCTGGTTGATGTGGCCGGCCTTGATGATGTCGTCGTACTTGAGCGACGGCGAGTCGAGCTTGTAGCTGTTGTAGGGGATGTACATCTCTTTTTTGCCCACCAGCTTCCAGTCATAGCGGTCGGGCGCGCCGGAGAACATGTCGAAGTTGTCGGTGGTGCGCAGGCCGTCGGACGCGGTGCCCGGCCCGTCATAGGACACTTGCGGCGCCCGCCGCACGCGGCGTTGACCGGCGTTGTAGATCCACGCCAGGCGCGGCTCTTTCACCTGGTCGAGGGTTTCGTGCACCAGCAGCACGTTACCCGCCAGGCGCGCCGGCGCGGTCACCGATTGCTTGAAGTAACTCAACACGTTGGCCGCCTTGGCCGGGTCGATATCCGGGATGGCCTGTGGCACCGCCACTTCTTCCTCGAAGCGGATCGGCGTGTAGCTGCCATTGGTCTGTGGGGTGGCCTGGGTGATGATGCGACGCAGGTTGCCGCCGTGATAACGGGTGATGTGGTTCCACAGCACTTCCACGCCATTCTTGGGAATCGGGAACGCGTAGTAACGATTGCCGGTGAAGTTCTCCAGGCCGTTACCGTCGTTGATCGCCTTTACGTTCAGCGCGCTGCGTTTGATTGATTCATAGATATCAGGCGGCAGGTTCACCGTGCGGTGGCTGGGGTAGACCGGAATCTTGTAGGTCTCGGGGTAGCGCTTGAACATCGCCACTTGGCCGTCGGACAGTTTGTCCTTGTACTTGTCCACCGTAGCGGCGGTGATCACAAACAGCGGTTTTTCATTGGCGAACGGGTCAGCCAGAAAGCCTTTGCTGTCCACCGCGCCGGCATTTTTGGGGATGCCACCGGTCCAGGCCGGGATCGAACCGTCGGCATTACCAGCCTTCTCCGCGCCCACCGGAGTGAGGGTGGTGCCAAGCTTGGCGGCTTCCTCCGGGGAAACCGCGGCCCATACGTTGGCGGCCAACAAGCTGAGGGCCAACACTGCAATTGTCTTACGCATACGTTCTTGTCCTTCTCTAAGCCAAATCAGAAGTTCACGCCGAAGCTGAGGGCGAGGAAGTCACGGTCGGTCAGGGTGTTGTAGTCGCCGCCGAAGAAGTCGGTGTAGCTGAGGCTGGCGGTGTAGGTGCTGCGGTAGTCGGCATCGACGCCCACGCTGATGGCCTTGGCGCCTTTGTTGAAGAGGCCGTTGGGGCCGTAGCCGGCAACGTCATGGGACCAGGACAGGTTGGGTTTGAGGTTCACCCCGGCAATCGCGTTGTTGTAGTCCAGGATCGCCCGCGCGCGGTAACCCCAGGACGTCGAGGTGACGAAACCGTCGGTGTCGCCCTGGAATCCGTAAGCGCCATACACCGAGTCGCGGCCGTAACGCAGTTTGGATTTGTCTTCCAGGCCCGCCACATGCACCACGGCCGCTTCGCCCACCACCGTCAGACGCTCAGCGCCCAACACCTGGTCGAAGAACTGGGTCATGGAGCTCTGGATCTGGGTGATTTCCTTGCGGCGGTAGCCGGTGTTGTCATCCCCGAAGTTGCTGCGAATCGGCGAGGCCGCCTGGCCGGCGACCGGGTTGATCAAGGCCAGGGTCAGGTCGGTGGTGTTCAGTTGCACCGGCGCATTTGGCCGGTAGCTGATCTCCCCGGTCCAGGCCGTGCCGGTGGGCAACGTGGTGGAGAAACTGGCGCCGAACAGTCGGATATCTTCCGGATAATCGAGGTAGTACTGGCCACGCCCGAGCATCAGGCTTTGCACCAGGCCCGCACCGGACCCAGGTGCCAGGCCATTGGCCGCGCCGGCGATGGCGCCGAGGGTGGCCAGGCTGGTGTTGTTGGTGATGGTGCCCACGGTCGGGGTACGGCTGTGGTAGTTCATGAAGTACAGGCCGTACTCGGTGTCGTCGCCCAACCAGCGCAACGCGGCGCCGAACTGGCCGGAATCCCGCGCATCGCGGTCGCCGGCACGCCGTACGATCACCCCTTCATTGGCCACACTAAAACCCTGGCCGAACGCCGCCGCTACCGGTTGCAAAGGGCGGATGGCCGGGTTGCCGACGGTGTAGTTATTGGTGCAACCGTCCGCCGCCACATCGCCACCGAAGAACGTGCCGCAGTTGTCCAACACGGTCTGGTCCCATTCCAGCTGATAGAAACCTTCCACGGTCAGCTGGTTGGTCAGGCTCTGGGACGCAAACAGCATGTTCACCGGGATCAGGCCTTCCTTGATCTCGGCGCCCGGCCGACGAAACGCCGACACGTCGATCGGGTTGATGCTGTTGATGGAGTTACCGATGAAGGTGCTTTCGCCCCAACTGACCACCTGCTTACCGGCGCGCACGGTGCCCGGCAGGTCGCCCAGGGAATAGTTGTGGTAGACGAACGCATCGAGGATCTCTGCGCCGCTGGATTTGGCGCCTTCCTTGCGGTTGTGGTCGCTGATGGGCTTGAACTCGCGGTTTTCGTCCTTGAGTTCGAAGTCGTACCAGTATTTGCCGCGCACGAACACGCCGGTATCGCCGTACTTCAGCTCCAGGTCGTGCAAGCCTTTAAAGATTTTGGAGAAGGTCTCGCCCTTCTTGAAGTTGAGGCGTCCGTCATCCCCCGTGGAAGCCTGGCCCGTGCCGCCGTTGACGGTGCCCACGAGCTTCTTGTCGGCATCGCGCATGCCCCAACTCGAACCGACCGACAGCGACGAATCGAATTGCCCTTCGATCTCGCCAATGTTGAACGAAACAGCCTGCGCCTGAGCACAGCAACCCAACGCAACCGCAGCAGCCAGCGCCTGTGGCGTGAAGATGGCGCGCATTGTTGTTTTTGTCATGCGTCTTCCCCGGTGAGTGACAGAAGGCCCCACCCTACTGCCGCGCATCAGGAGCGATAAGCGCACCAAGGAGGGATTCGTGTTGTCGCTCGAAAGGATTACAGGCCGCTCTGGCTGGGTGCGGGCGCGGGTATGCGCCGGGTGGATGGCGCACTATCAGAAGCATGGATGGCGAACTTAAGACTGTTGCCGGATACGTAACAGTCCTTGTCCTGAACCGCTATTACTCATCTTGTTACAAACCGCTATTCTGACCGGGCTTTCAGGGCAAACCGCCCGCTTCCAGGTTTGGAAGACAAGCTCAAGTTCAATAGATTGATGCCTTCTTTCAATCTGTTACCGGTGTTCACTGACGTTGATTTGTTGCTCCTTGATCAAACGTCTTACTTCGGCCGCTGCCTGTGCAGCGGCCTTTTTTATGCGCGAAACAAAACGGGGCGCCATCAGCGCCCCGTGGGATTCAAGCATGTTCAGGCAATGATCACAGGCTGTATTTCTGCAAGTTGGCCATCATCTCCTTCAACGCTTCGATATTGTCCTTGGGGTGCGCGGCGCCTTCGAAGTCGCAGATCTGCGCCCAATGGGCGGCCACGTCGTCCGGGGAGAACCCGGCTTCGGGGTCGAAGCCCACGCCCAGGCTGCGCTCCCAGCGGGTCTTGCCGATCCAGCCGCCGCCCACTTCGAACAGCCCCGAGGTTTCCTGGCAGGCCTCACTGCCCAAGTACACCACCAGCGGGCTGACCAGCTCCGGCTTGAGGCGTTCGAACACCTGCGGCGGAATCAGGCCTTCGGTCATGCGCGTGGCGCCGGTCGGGGCGATGGCGTTGACCAGGATGTTGTTCTTGCGGCCTTCCAGCGCCAGGGTGCGGGTCAGGCCGTACAGGCCGAGCTTGGCCATGCCGTAGTTGGACTGGCCGAAGTTGCCGTAGATGCCCGAGGTGGACGCGGTGAAGATCACCCGGCCATAACCTTGCTCGCGCAGATGGGGCCAGGCGGCGCGGGTGACTTTGTAGGCGCCTTCGACATGCACCCGGTAAACCAGGTCCCAGTCGCTGTCGTCCATTTTATGAAAGGTCTTGTCCCGCAGAATGCCGGCGTTGTTGACCACCACGTCGATACGGCCAAACGCATCGAGAGCGTTCTGCACGATCTTGTCACCGTCGGTGACAGAGTCATGGTTGGCCTCGGCGATACCGCCCGCCGCACGAATCTCCGCCACCACACGGTCAGCCGCCGACGCACTGGCGCCCTCGCCCTGGGTCGAACCGCCAAGATCGTTGACCAGCACCTTGGCGCCATGCCGGGCGAACAACAGCGCATGGGCCCGGCCCAAGCCGCCGCCGGCACCGGTGACGATCACGACCTTATCCTGAAACTGCACTGACTCACTCATACCGAACTCCAATGGCGACAATGGGAATGGCTGGAGTGTCAGGCACAGGGCCTTTGGTCACAATAAATACGGTCGCGGCTGAATGGTGCGCGATAAGGCTGAGGGATATTGCGTGCCTCAGGAATAGGCCACCTGCGACGCGGGCCGCCCGACCCGATCACGAAATGCCAGGTAGTGCTTGAGCACCTGCACCGGCGCCTCGACCTGTGGGTAATGGCCGATATTGGCCAGCAGCACCGTGTCGGCATTCGGTATCAACTGCTGGTAACGCTCCACCATGTGGGCACCGGAAATCGGGTCGATCTCGCCGTCGATCACCCGCAACGGCACGCCTCCCCGTTGCATGGCCTGCACCCAACGCTCGCGCAGGCGCCGACGTTGGGGGATGTAAGCGATCAATTTGTGCAGGATGCGCGGGCCATCGTTGCAACTGATCAGGCTCCAGTAATCATCCAGGGCACTTTCGCTGGGGCGGGTGGAGGGGCCGAAAATCTGGCTGAAGCTTTTCGACAGGGCATTGCGCCCGAAGGCCCGCCCGATCATCCAGCCCAATGGGCTGAGAAGGAGTTTCTGCACCAGCGCCGGGCGATGGGTTTCCGGAAACAGCCCACCGTTGAGAAACACCCCGCTGGCCATCCGGAAGCGGCCTTCATAGTGCCGCGCCAGCAGTTCCTGGGCGACGCTGTCGCCATAGTCGTGGGCCAACACATGCACCGGTTGACCCACACGCAGGTGGTCGAGCAGGGCCTGCTGCAAATCCGCCTGTTCCAGCAGGCAGTAGCCATGGTCCATGGGCTTGTCCGAATCGCCGAAACCGAGCATGTCGCAGGCGATCACCAGGTAGCGCTGGGCCAGGGCTTGCCACAGGTAATGCCAGTCCCAACTGGCCGTGGGAAAACCGTGGATCAGCAACAGCGGCTCGCCCTGCCCCGCTACCCAGTAGCGGATGGTACGGCCATGAAAGTCGAAATCCTGGCCACGCTTGCGCCAGGCTCGAAGCGGGATCTCGGCGATTGGCATCAGGTTTTATACCCAGGGTTTTGATGGTCCAGCTTACGCAACAACGCCGGCCAGGCCAGCGCGCCGCCCATGCCTTGAGCGCTCTTGGTGACGGCCGCGCTCATGGCCTTCGCTCCCGCGAGAATCTGCGGCTCGATGCCAATCAGCTCGGCGCCGCCGGTTTGCGCCAGTACTTGGATTTCGCAGGCGCGCTGGAAGATAAACATCATTAGGAACGTGTCGGCGATGCTGGCGCCACAGGTCAGCAGGCCATGGTTGTGCAACATCAGAAATTGACTGTCGCCCAGATCGGCTTGCAGGCGGGCCTTTTCCTCGTGGTTCAGCGCCACCCCTTCGTAAGCGTGATAGGCCAGGCTGGAGAGCACGAAGATCGATTGCTGACTGATGGGCAATACGCCCTGTTTCTGCGCAGCCACGGCGACACCGGCGGCGGTGTGGGTGTGCAGCACGCAGGTCACATCGTGGCGCACTTCATGGATGGCGCTGTGGATGGTGTAGCCGGCCGGGTTGATGTCATAGGGGCTGTCCATGCGCTTGTTGCCGGCCTGGTCGACCTTGACCAGGCTCGACGCGGTAATCTCGTGGAACATCAGGCCGTAGGGGTTGATCAGGAAATCGTCGGTGCTCGGCACTTTGGCCGAGATATGGGTGAAGATCAGATCGTCCCAACCATGCATCGCCACCAGGCGATAGCACGCGGCAAGGTCGACACGCGTTTGCCACTCGGCAGCGCTGACCTGGGCCTGGACATTGTGTGGCGATACAACCGGGGCTAGGCTCACGGTGATGACCTCCTTGGCGCACGTTCTTATTGTTTTTTTTAAGGGATGGGCCAGTCTAGTCAGGCGGCTTGGCTGGCGGAGTCGCCTTGGCAGCCAGCTTGATGACTGTGCGAGTCAGCTTTGAGAATAGTTGAAATTCGTACAGGCGCCGTCAGAGAAGCGCCGCCAATAAAGGCGCGGCAAACAGGTTGAGCAGGCCGGTCAGAACCATTACCAGGCCAGCCACCGAGCCTTCTTCGCCACCCACCTCATGGGCGCGGCTCACACCCGCACCATGGGCGCCTACCCCGAACAGCGCGCCACGCGCCAACGGCGTGCGCAACGGCAGCCATTTGAGCAACACGCCGCCGAGCATGGCGCCGATCACCCCGGTGAACATCACGAATACAGCCGTGAGTTCCGGCACCCCGCCCAGGTCGGATGACACCGGCATCGCGAACGGCGTAGTGATCGAGCGCGGCACCAGCGACAACGCCACCGAGCTGTCTAACGCAAGCGCTTTGGCCAGGCCAAACGAGGTGGCGATGGAGGCTGCGCTGCCCGCCACCATCCCCAGCAACAACGCCGACCAGTGGCGCGCCAACAAACGGCGCTGCTGCCATATAGGCACCGCGAACGCCACGGTGACCGGGCCTAGCACCCCAATCAACCAGTGGGTGTCGGTGGCGTATTCGGCATAGGCGGTATGCATCGGCACCGCCACCGCCAGCAGCAACACCGGCACCAGGACCAACGGCGACAACAGATAACGCCCGGTGCGTCGATACAACCAACGGCTGAAGACATAGGCGCCGAGGGTCAGCGCAAGCCAGAACACCGGCATCAGTTCAAGCTTCATGGCGCAACCTCCAGCGGCACACCAGCTCCACGGTAAACGCCGTGACCAGCATCACCGCCAAGGTGCTGCAACCGATCACCAGCAGGATGCGCCAGCCTTCGTTGCGTACCAGGCCGCCGTAGTCCAACAGGCTCATCAATGCAGGAATAAAGAACAGCAGCATTTCCGCCATTAACACACCGGCGCCCAATTGCAGCGTGGCCGGTTGCACCAAGCCACTGGCGAAGGCCACCAGCAACAAGCCCAGGCCCACCACGCCGCCGGGAATCGGCCAGGCCAGCCAGGCGGCCAATTGGCATCCCAGCAGGTAGATAGCCAGCAGCACCACCAGTTCGGTCAACAGGCGGCCAAGGGGTTTAAAGGTAAGACGATTCATGGTTGGGGTCCTCGCAGGGCTTCTATTTTAAAGAGGCCATGCCTATCCCCGAAGCGAATTGTTAGACTGCCAGCCATTCCAGTCTGGAATCGGACCCATGGAATTCAAACAGCTGCGCAGTTTTGTCGAAGTGGTTCATCGCGGTGGGTTTACCCAGGCCGGTAAAACCCTGCACATCAGCCAATCGGCGGTCAGTAAGCAGGTCGCACAATTGGAATACAGCCTCGGCACGCCGCTGCTGGAGCGCACCGGTTCGCACATTCGGTTGACCGCCGCCGGCCGCGTCGTGTTGCAACGCGCCGAAGCCATGCTGCGCTTGCAAAGCGAACTGCAGAGCGAACTGGACGACATGCAACAGCTCACCCGTGGCGAGTTACGCCTGGGCCTGCCGCAGCTAGGCGGCGATACCTTGTTCGCCGAGCTATTTGCCGAATACCGCCGACGCTACCCCAACGTGACCATCCAATTGCTGGAAGGCGGCACGCGCAGCATCGAACAGGCGATTCTCAACGGCGAATTGGAAGTGGGCGGCAGCCTGATGCCCAGCGATCCGGCGTTTGCCTGGCAGGCGTTCTGCGATGAACCGCTGGACGCGTTGCTGCCCGTGGATCACCCCTTGGCGCAACAACCACAAGTACGCCTGGAGGCGCTGGCCGACACACCGTTCCTGATGTATCAGCGCAGCTTCGTGTTGAATGATCGGCTGCTGCAAGCCTGCCAAAGCTTGGGCTTTACCCCCAAGGAAGCCGGGCGCAGCGGCCAGGCGGATTTCCTTGCGGCCCTGGTGGCGGCCGGCCAGGGCGTGGTGCTGCTACCCAGCGTGGTCGCCCGTGGGCTGGTGCGTCCGGGGGTGGTGCGCGTGCCCCTGCAAGCGCCGGATTATCTGCGCTGGGACATTGCTTTTATCTGGCGCGAAGGCGCTTATTTGTCGAAAGCCGCCCAAGCCTGGCTGGCGCTGTTGCGTGAGTACCCACTCAACCGCGCAGTGCCGTGATCAACTCGCCCAGCCACGGTTCGGCGTCGGTTTCCGGGGTCACGCTTTCGCTGGCATCCAGGCGCAGCATCGGCAGCACTTCGCGCACGCCCAGCTCGCCGAACAGCTCGCGCATCTGCTCGCCACCGGCACAGAAGGTATCGCCGTAGCTGGCGTCGCCCAAAGCGATTACCGCGCCAGGCAAACCGCGCAAGGCAGCGGGTAGTTGATCGCGAAGTGTCGAGTACAGAGGCTGGAGGTTGTCGGGCAATTCACCCATGCCGGTGGTGGACGTCACGGCCACGAGCGCCTGGGGGGCATACGCCTGCACGTCCGCCAGGGTGGCGCGAGGATCGTGCCAGGCCTCGAAGCCCGCGGCTTTGAGGATGCCGACAGCGTGGCGGGCCACTTCTTCTGCGGTGCCGTACACCGAGCCGGAAAGGATGGCGACTTTCATCAATCTGATCCTGTAGTTGAGCGAAAGCCTGGGATATTAACAGCTGGCGCAAAAATTTCGCGGTGCCCAGTGCAAGATTCAGCACTTGCCATAAACTGCACATTCCACCGACATGCCATGGACCGCTCAATGATTAATGCCAAGCTGATGCAACTGGTCATCAATGCGTCGAACGACGGTATCGTCGTCGCCGAACGCGAAGGCAAAGACAAACCGCTGATTTACGTCAACCCGGCATTCGAACGGCTGACCGGTTACACCTTGGATGAAATCCTCTATCAGGACTGCCGCTTCCTGCAATCGGGCGATCGCGACCAACCCGCGCTGATGGCCATTCGCGACATACTGGAAAGCGGCGGCGCCTGCCGAGAAATCCTGCGTAATTACCGCAAGGACGGCAGTCATTTCTGGAATGAGCTGTCGCTGTCGACGGTTTATAACGAGGCCGACAAGCAGACGTATTTTGTCGGTGTGCAAAAGGATGTTACCCAGCAGGTCAAGGCCCAACAGCGCGTGGCCCAGTTGGAAGCCGAACTGGCCCAGGTCAAGGCCGAGCTTGCTGCCCTTCGCGCGACCAGCGGAACAAACAAAATTTAGAAAACAGGGTCACTAAAGGGGATAATGGCGCTTTAGCACCTCCTACCGAGCAACGGCGATGCCACGCAACGCACTTCTGACCCAGGATGAACTGGACTTCATTCAGAACATGCAGCACAACCCGCAACTCAACCTGCGGGATTCTTCGTCGAGCCTGACCGTCAACGGCGGCGCGCAGATTCGCGATCTACTCACCCGCCTCGCGGCTCATGACCATGTGACCATCCAGGCGCAGTTCGACAACCAGCAACTGACCTTCCCTTTGCAGTTGGTAGAGGACGAGTTCAATGCGGTGCATCTGCGGCTAGGCGTGCCGAGTATTTTCGAAGACGGGCCCATGATTCGCCCGTGGCGGCTGGCACTGGAAACGCCGGTGGCATTGGAGAATATCCGGGGCATCCCTGGCGCCCTGTGGGTGCATGAGGTGTCATTCAAAGGCGTGCTGGTGGAAATCCGCGGGCGCTTCAAGCCGCCGAAAACCTTCGCGTTGTGGTTCAGCCCTTCCGGCTACGAGCGCATCGCCCTGCGCGGCACGCTGCAACGGGAAACCGCGCGGGGCCTGTTCGCCTATCGCATTAGCCAGAGCAACGTGGACGAAACCGAACGCCTGCGCCACTTCATCCTGCACCAGCACCGCTTGGCTCACCCGCACGTGCATGCCTGAAATCAGGTATCGAGGCTGCCGCTGAGAAACTGCTGCAAACGGCGCTGCATCACCGGCCCGTCATTGCCCAAGCAGCCGATGGAAGAACCCGCCAGGTCGTTTTCGGCCAGGTCTGAAGCATCCCCGGCGATAAATAGCGGGCAATCCAGGGTTTGCGCCAGGCGGTTCAACCGCGCAGCCAGGTCGTGGTTATGGGCATGATTGGAGAAGATCACCAGCGCCTGGGGCTGGATCTTCTGGCAGACCAGCGTCAACTCGTCGAAAGGCTGGCCCATCCCGAGCACCCTCACGGCTAGGCCGTCGCGCGCCATCAGCAAGCCCGCCACCAGCAATTCCAACTTACGGCATTCGCCCGGCAGAGCCGCCAGTAAAACTCGACGCGGTGCTGCGGCGCTTGCCAGTTGCAGACGCTGCGATACTTGCATGCGCAGGAAGGCGTCGAAGAACAACCATTCACTGGCCTGGCCGAAGCGTCCTTGATGGCGCAGCAGCTCATTCCATAACGGCATCAGGACGTCTTGGAATGCGACGCTGACGGGGTAGGTGGCAAGCACCTGGCCGTACAGGCTCTCCAGTTGGCGGTCATCGAAACCACTGATGGCCTGTCTCAGCCGTGCCTGTAACTGCAGCCATTCATTCTCCTGCGGCGCAACCCCTTCGGCGCGGACCGCTGCAGCCTGGCGAGCATCCCGGGCGAGAATCTTGCCCACTTTACTGACCGCCACGCCACGCTCGATCCAACTGAGGATGCGATTGACCGTCTCAATATCGTGCCGGGAGTACAACCGATGCCCGCTTTCAGTGCGCATCGGTTGGATCAGACCATAGCGTCGCTCCCATGCACGCAGGGTGACGGGGTTGATGCCTGTCATTCTGGACACTTCGCGGATCGGAAACAGCTCTTGAGAATCCGTCGAGTCTGAATGCGAAATACTATCAACGGGGGCAATGATCAAAGGCATTTAAGACCAAGAACCAACGGTAAACGGGGCCTCATTTAACGCCTTTAAAGCTGTCTATTTCAAGACCTGTGCTTTTCAGACCAATGTCGCTGGTGTATTGGCTGAATTCAGGAATAATCCTTGCCTGTTTTTTCCACGTCGCTGCATTACCCCGCAGCCTCGTCTGTGTGCCACCTACCCGGTCAAGCGCACCTGTCTATTTGGAGATACACAATGTCTACCTCTCCCGTCACCCTGATGGTCGCCCGCCGTGTGGCTAAGGGACGCTACGAAGAACTGATGGCCTGGCTGCGCGAAGGCGAGCAACTGGCCACTGACTTCCCCGGTTACCTGGGTTCGGGCGTACTCGCGCCACCGCCCAACGACGATGAGTTCCAGATCATTTTCCGGTTTGCCGATGAACAGACCCTGCACGCCTGGGAGTTTTCGGCGTCGCGCAGTGCCTGGCTGAGCCGTGGCAGCGACTTGTTTGCCGACCCGTCCGAGCACCGTGTGCGTGGCATCGACGGTTGGTTCGGCGCAGTGGGTGCGCGTCCACCGCGCTGGAAGCAGGCCGTGGCGATCTGGCTGGCCTTTTTCCCGGTGTCGCTGCTGTTCAACTTTGTGTTGGGGCCGCTGCTCAACGGGCTGGAGCTGGTGCCTCGGGTGCTGGTCAGTACCCTGGCGCTGACGCCACTGATGGTTTACCTGTTCATCCCGCTGTCGACCCACCTGCTGGCGAACTGGCTGCACCCCACCCCGCCACCGCGCAAGGCCACCGAAGCGGCGGCGTGAGTACAGAGGCGGCGTGTCGCTGGTATGATTCGAGCCTGCCAGCGACGCGAGCCTCCCATGACTGCAACGAACGCCCCGATCCTGATCACCGGCGCCGGCCAGCGTGTCGGCCTGCATTGCGCCCATCGCCTGCTGGACGAGGGTCAACCGGTTATTTTCAGTTACCGCAGCGAACGCCCCGGCGTGCAGGCCTTGCGCGAACGCGGCGCGATCGACATCTTCGCTGACTTCTCCAGCGAGGCCGGGGTGCTGGCGTTTATCGCGCAAGTGCACACCCGCACTCAAAGCCTGCGCGCGATCATTCATAACGCCTCGGCCTGGATCGCGGAAACCCCGGGTGACGAAAGCCGCGCGTTTATCGACATGTTCAATGTGCACATGCTTGCGCCGTACCTGATCAACCTGCATTGTTCACCTTTGCTGCAACGCTCTTCACCCGCCGATATCGTGCATATCAGCGATGACGTGGTGCGCAAGGGCAGCCGCCAGCACATCGCCTATTGCGCCACCAAGGCCGGGCTCGACAGCCTGACCCTGTCGTTCGCCGCGCAGTTCGCGCCGCGGATCAAGGTCAACGGCATTGCGCCGGCCATGGTGATGTTCAACGAGGGTGATGACGCGGCCTATCGCGCCAAAGTCCTGGCCAAATCGGCACTGGGCATCGAGCCCGGCCCCGACGTGATCTACCAGAGCGTGCGTTACCTGTTGGATAACCCTTATGTCACCGGTACCACCCTGACCGTCAATGGCGGGCGGCATATCAAGTAAGCCGTTTTGAGGATGTTGTATGACCTTTTCCCTGCCCCACCATTACCGCGAGATCCTCATGGGCCTGGGCGAAGACCCGGAACGCGAAGGCTTGCTCGATACCCCCAAGCGCGCCGCCAAAGCCATGCAATACCTGTGTCATGGCTACGAGCAGAACCTGGAAGAGATCGTCAATGGCGCGCTGTTCGCCTCCGACAATGACGAGATGGTGATCCTCAAGGACATCGAGCTGTATTCGCTGTGCGAGCACCACCTGCTGCCCTTTATCGGCAAAGCCCATGTGGCGTATATCCCGACCGGCCGCGTGCTGGGCCTGTCGAAGCTGGCGCGCATCGTCGACATGTTCGCCCGACGCCTGCAGATCCAGGAAAACCTCACGCGGCAAATCGCCGATGCGATCCAGGAGGTCACCCAGGCCGCTGGCGTGGCCGTGGTGATCGAGGCCCAGCACATGTGCATGATGATGCGCGGCGTGGAGAAACAGAATTCAACCATGAACACCTCGGTGATGCTCGGCGCGTTTCGCGAGTCGAACACCACGCGCATGGAGTTCCTGCAACTGATTGGACGGAGCAAGTAGCAATGCCACAACTTCAACCAGGCATGGCGCGCATCCGGGTCAAGGACCTGTGCCTGCGTACCTATATCGGCATCAATGAGGACGAAATCCTCAATAAGCAGGACGTGCTGATCAACCTGACCATCCTGTATGCCGCCCAGGAAGCCGTGCGCGACAACGACATCGACCACGCGCTGAACTACCGCACTATCACCAAGGCCATCATTGCCCATGTGGAGGGCAACCGCTTTGCCCTGCTGGAGCGCCTGACCCAGGAGCTGTTGGACCTGGTGATGAGCAACGCATCGGTGCTGTATGCCGAAGTCGAAGTGGACAAGCCCCACGCGCTGCGGTTTGCCGAGTCGGTGTCGATAACGTTAGCTGCAAGCCGCTAGCTACAAGCTGCAAGCTATTGGCCAACCCCATTCCAACTTGCAGCTTGAAGCTCATCCGCTTGAAGCTGCCTCGAAGAGCCCCACGATGAACGATCAACAACGCCTCGAACTCGAAGCCGCCGCCTTCCGCCGACTGGTAGCGCATCTGGACAGCCGCAAGGACGTGCAGAATATCGACCTGATGAACCTCGCCGGCTTTTGCCGTAATTGCCTGTCCAAGTGGTACAAGGCCGAGGCCGATGAGCGCCAGATCGAGCTGAGCCTCGATGACGCCCGTGAAGTGGTGTACGGCATGCCGTACGCCGAGTGGAAAGCCCAATACCAGAAAGAAGCCAGCGCCGAGCAACAGGCCGCGTTCGCCCAAGGAAAATCCCATGACTGATCTGAACAATCTGCGCGCCAGCCTTAACAGTGGCGAGCACGCTTTTGCCGATACCCTGGCGTTTGTCGCGGCCGGTTACGATTACCAGCCCCAAGCGTTCACCAATGGCAACGTGGAAAACGCCGCTTTGCAGAACGAAGGTTCGTGCAAGACCCTGGGATTGGCCCTGCTGGAAGGCTTGAGCGATCAGGAAGCGCTGCTGGCGTTTGGGGAGCACTACCGTGCGGTGGTGGCCACGCCGGAGGGCAGTGACCATGGCAATATTCGCGCGTTGATGGCCCATGGGTTGGCCGGGGTGAGATTTGCGGCACAGCCCCTGACGCGCAAGTCCTGAGTCAGATGCAGGTAATAGGCTTGCCCAGATAGTGTCGGGTCAGCCAACTATTCAACAGCGGGTACATCTGCATCGGGGGCAAGCCCCCTCCCACAATTTTAATCGGGTCCATGCCTCCACAATGCGACAAGCTGAAGGCAAGCGCAGATTCAGTGTGGGAGGGGGCTTGCCCCCGATAGCTGTGTCCAAAAAAAAACCGGCCTCGCAGCCGGTTTTTTTATATGGGCACTTTAGAACGCAGCGTCCTTCAAACCGTCGAGGTAACGCTCGGCATCCAGGGCCGCCATGCAACCGGCGCCGGCCGAGGTAATCGCCTGACGGTATACGTGGTCAGCCACGTCACCGGCGGCGAAGATACCTTCGATGTTGGTGGCGGTGGCGTTGCCTTCACGGCCGCCCTGTACCACCAGGTAACCGTCTTTGGCTTCCAATACGCCTTCGAACAGCGAAGTGTTCGGGGTGTGGCCGATGGCGATGAACACACCGTCGACTTTCAGCTCGTCGAAGCTGCCGTCGTTGTTTTTCAGGCGAGCACCGGTCACGCCCATATTGTCGCCCAGGACTTCGTCCAGGGTGGCGTTGAGCTTGAGGATGATTTTGCCTTCGGCGACGCGGGCGTGCAGCTTGTCGATCAGGATCTTTTCGGCACGGAAGGTCTCACGGCGGTGGATCAGGGTCACGGTGCTGGCGATGTTGGCCAGGTACAGCGCCTCTTCCACGGCAGTGTTGCCGCCACCAACCACGGCGACCGGCTTGTTACGGTAGAAGAAACCGTCGCAGGTGGCGCAGGCGGACACGCCCTTGCCCATAAACGCTTCTTCCGACGGCAGGCCCAGGTAACGAGCGCTGGCACCGGTGGCGATGATCAGGGCATCACAGGTGTACACGCCGCTGTCGCCGGTCAGGCTGTAAGGCTTCTTCGAGAAATCGACCTGGTTGATGTGGTCGAAAACAATTTCGGTCTCAAAGCGCTCGGCGTGTTCTTTCATACGCTCCATCAGCGCCGGGCCGGTCAGGCCGTGGACGTCGCCCGGCCAGTTGTCGACTTCGGTGGTGGTGGTCAGTTGACCGCCCGCCTGCATGCCGGTGATCAGCAGCGGCTTGAGGTTGGCGCGGGCCGCATAGACGGCAGCGCTGTAACCGGCAGGGCCGGAACCGAGAATAATCACTCGCGAATGACGGGTATCAGACATGACTCGCTCCTATCGACCGCCCGAACCACAAGACGGCTGGAATAAAAAAGGACCGCGAAGCACTTGGGGAAGGCTTGAACTCGCAGATCCTGAAAAATAATGGGTGCAGCGTATAGAGGGGGGCAAGATTAAGGAAATACGGATTAACAATCCAGCTCATAGGCGGTCTCTATGCAGTCGGCGCCCTTGATCGACGCGTTTGTTACCTTTGATGTCGTCGCGCTGACCACGCTTTCGCCCTGAAGACAAAGCCGGTAAGGTCGGCGCGTTCGTCATTCTGCTCGGAGTTCGTCATGCCCGCCCCTGTTCTTTCCGGCCCACAATACCTGCGCGAGGGCCTCAAACTGGTGTTGAGCCCCGGCCTGCGTTTGTTTGTGCTGCTGCCGCTGGCGATCAACCTGATCTTGTTCGTCGGCCTGATCTATTTTGCCGGCCATCAGTTCAGCCTGTGGGTCGATCACTTGATGCCGACCCTGCCCAGTTGGCTGAGTTTTCTCAATTATCTGCTGTGGCCACTGTTTGTGGTGCTGGTGGTGCTGATGGTGTTTTTCACCTTCACTATGCTCGCCAACATCATCGCGGCGCCGTTCAATGGCTTCCTGGCGGAGAAGGTCGAAGTGGTGGTGCGGGGCACCGATGACTTCCCACCCTTCAGTTGGGGCGAACTGATCGCCATGGTTCCCCGCACCCTGGCCCGGGAAATGCGCAAGCTGGGTTACTTCCTGCCACGGGCCATCGGCCTGTTTATCCTGTCGTTCATTCCGGTGGTCAACCTGGTCGCCGCACCACTGTGGCTGCTGTTCGGTGTTTGGATGATGGCGATCCAGTACATCGACTACCCGGCGGACAACCACAAACTGGGCTGGAACGAAATGCTCGCCTGGCTGCGCCAGAAACGCTGGCAGAGCATGAGCTTCGGCGGCGTCGTCTATCTGGTGCTATTGGTGCCGGTGGTCAACCTGTTGATGATGCCGGCGGCGGTGGCCGGCGCGACGCTGTTCTGGGTGCGTGAACAAGGGGCCGAGGCCATGGCGCAGCAACACAAAGCGACACCCGTCATAAATCCATCATCCCGATGACACATTGACGACATGGCCCACAGTGAGACTGTGGGTCATGACGACAGCTTCGCTTCACATCACCCTGATCACCGAAACCTTCCCGCCAGAGATCAACGGGGTGGCCAATACCCTCGGCCGCTTGTGCGATGGTTTGCGCGCCCGTGGCCATCAAGTCGAACTGGTGCGCCCGCGCCAGGGCGTAGACCAGAGCCGCCCGAGCGACGCCCAATTGCTACTGTGCCGTGGCTGGCCGCTGCCAGGTTATCCGGGGCTGCAATGGGGCCAATCGTCGATGCACAAGTTGCTACGACGCTGGACACGTCAGCGCCCAGATGTGCTGTACATCGCCACCGAAGGCCCCTTGGGGTTGTCGGCGTTGCGGGCGGCGCGGCGTTTGGGGATCAGCGTGGTCAGTGGTTTCCACACCAATTTCCAGCAGTACTCGAACCAATATGGCCTGAGCCTGTTAAGCCGGATGGTCACCCACTATCTGCGCTGGTTCCATAACCGCTCCAGTTTGACGCTGGTGCCCAGCGCCAGCCAACGCCTGGAACTGGAACGCCGGCATTTCGAGCGCCTGGGCATGCTGTCGCGCGGCGTCGACAGCCAACTCTTCCACCCGGCCAAACGCGACAATGCACTGCGCGACAGTTGGGGGTTGGGCAACGAAGACGTGGCGGTGCTGCATGTCGGGCGACTGGCCCAGGAAAAAAACCTAGGGTTGCTCAAACGTTGCTACGAGTCCTTGCAAACCACTTATCCACAGCGCCGACTGAAATTAATCATCGTCGGCGACGGCCCACAGCGGCCTCAGCTGGAGCGCGACCTTCCGGACGCAATCTTCTGCGGCACCCAGCGCGGCGAGACCCTGGCCATGCACTATGCCTCGGGGGACCTATTCCTGTTTCCGAGCCTCACAGAAACCTTCGGCAATGTTGTGTTGGAAGCCATGGCCTCAGGGTTGGGCGTGGTGGCGTACGATCAGGCCGCGGCAACCCAGCACATCCGCCATGGCTATAACGGTGTGCTGGCGATGCCTGGAGATGAGGACGCGTTCTGCGATGCGGCCAACTGGCTACTCGAAGAAAGCGAAAGTTTGCGCAGGGCACGCTTGAATGCACGCCAGCATGCGAGCCGCCAGGGCTGGCCGGCGATCATCGAACAGTTCGAGCGCCAATTGCGCGGTGTCTGCGAGAGCGGACTCCTGGCACCCGCCCTGTCGCCGCTTACACCAGGGTCGTCAACGCCTCACGACTGAACGGCAGGATGTCCGCTTCGCGGCCTTCGCGCACCTTGACGGCCCAATCCGGGTCCACCAGCAGCGCACGGCCTACGGCAACCAAGTCGAACTCGTCGTTGTTCAGACGCTCCAGCAGTTTTTCCAGGCTGGCCGGTTGGGCGACCTTATCGGTGTTGACCATAAATTGCAGGAACTCGCCATCCAGGCCGACACTGCCGACGGTGATGGTGGGTTTACCGGTGAGCTGGCGAGTCCAGCCGGCCAGATTAAGGTCGGAACCTTCGAACTCCGGCTCCCAAAAACGCCGCGTGGAGCAGTGGAAAATATCCACACCCGCGTCAGACAACGGCTTTAGGAACTCACCCAGCGCTTCGGGGGTTTGTACCAGGCGTGCGGTGTAGTCCTGTTGTTTCCACTGGGAGAAACGGAAGATGATCGGAAAGTCCGGGCCCACAGCGGCGCGGGTCGCTTGGATCAGCTCGATGGCGAACCGCGAGCGGTTGGCCAGGCTGCCGCCGTACTCGTCGGTGCGCTGGTTGCTGCCTTCCCAGAAGAACTGGTCTACCAGATAGCCGTGGGCGCCGTGGATTTCCACGCCGTCCATGCCGATACGTTGCGCGTCTTTGGCCGCTTGGGCGAAGGCGGCGATGACGTCCTGGATGTCCTGGGCGGTCATGCCGTGGACGACCACGTTGCCATCCTTGAGTTTTTCCATCGGGCCGTAGGCCGGTACGCTAGCGTCTGGCTCGGTGCCTATGCGGCGTACGCTGCCTACATGCCACAACTGCGGGACAATCTTGCCACCCTCGGCGTGCACGGCGTCGACCACTTTCTTCCAGCCGGCCAGAGCAGCTTCGCCATAGAAATGCGGGACGTTCGGGTAGCCGTTGGAGGCTTGGTGCCCGACCACGGTGCCTTCGGTAATGATCAGACCCACGCCTGCGGCGGCACGGCGGCGGTAATACTCGACGACCTTGGCATTGGGCACGCCGCCGGGCGAGAACGAGCGGGTCATCGGCGCCATGACCACACGGGTCGGCAAGTGCAGCGCACCGAGCTGGAACGGTTTGAACAAGGCTTGGGCAGGCATGGGAGCACTCCACGAAGGGCTGGATTTATGATGCGGATAATATGGCCAGCACCGTGTGTGGAGTACCACTATTGATCTGAGTGATTAAGGCTTAGAAACGCCGAACACCTGCAGGCGCGAACAGGCTTGCGCCCACAGGTGAGGGGGATCAGGACAAGGCTTTTTCGATGGCCTGAATGACCGTCGGATCATCCGGCGCCGTGCGCGGCGAGAAGCGCGCAAGCACGCGGCCATCTTTACCCAGCAGGAATTTTTCGAAGTTCCAGGTGATATCCCCAGGAAACTCAGCACCCTCGCCCGCCAGCAGGCGGTACAACTGGTGACGCTCAGGGCCATTCACGTCGAGTTTGCTGCCCAGGGGGAAAGTCACGCCGTAGTTCAGGCTGCAGAACGCGCGGATTTCTTCCTCGCTGCCGGGTTCCTGGCCGGCAAACTGGTTGCACGGCAGGCCCAGCACGGTAAATCCGCGGCCTTTGTACTGTTGGTAGAGGTTTTCCAACGCCGCATATTGCGGGGTCAAACCGCACTTGGACGCAACGTTGACCACCAGCACAACTTGCCCCTTGAAAGGCGCCAGCGGCAGCTCCTGTCCGTCTAAAGCTTTGAGTTTCAGGTCGTGGAAAGCACTCATGACGAACTCCAGATATCCCATGTTCTATGCAATGCGGCTGTTCGAGAGTACAGACCGCAAGCCTGCAATCATAGACGGCGATTAAAAAACCCGCCTGCGGGTTACTGAGCGGTCGGCCACGGCAAAATAGGAATCGCCGTGACGGCATTCTGCGGGCTGCCCTCGATCAGGCGGTCGCTGTAGACCAGGTACACCAGGGTATTGCGCTTCTTGTCGAGGAAACGCACCACCTGCATGGTCTTGAACACCAGCGACGTGCGCTCCTTGAACACTTCGTCGCCATCCATGAGTTCGCCCTTGAAGCGGATCGGCCCGACCTGACGGCAGGCGATCGAGGCTTCGGCGCGGTCTTCGGCCAGACCAAGGCCGCCTTTCACGCCGCCAGTCTTGGCGCGCGAGAGGTAGCAGGTCACGCCTTCGACCTTGGGGTCATCGAACGCTTCGACCACAATCCGGTCATTGGGGCCGACGAACTTGAACACCGTCGACACCTGGCCAACTTCCTCGGCAGACGCCAGCAGCGGCATGGCCAACAGCAGGCCGAGCAATCCTTTCATTACGCGCATCGTGTATTCCTTTGGTTAAACCAGGATCAGGTTATCGCGGTGCACCAGTTCCGGCTCCGCCATGTAACCCAATAGACCGACAATCGCGTCGGACGGCTGCCCGATGATTTTTTGCGCTTCCAGAGCGCTGTAGTTGGCCAGGCCGCGGGCGATCTCACGACCGTCCGGCGCCACGCAGACCACCATCTCGCCACGGCGGAAGCTGCCCTGAACCTGCTTGACGCCAACCGGCAACAGGCTTTTGTTGCCTTGGGACAACGCCGCCACAGCGCCGTTGTCCAGCACCAGAGTGCCACGGGTTTGCAAATGCCCCGCCAGCCACTGCTTGCGTGCCGCCAACATGCCGCGCTCCGGCGACAGCAAGGTGCCGATGCGCTCGCCGGCCTTGAGACGGTCCAGCACACGCTCCAAGCGGCCACCGACGATAATGGTGTGCGCGCCGGAACGCGCCGCCAGGCGCGCAGCGCGCAGCTTGGTCTGCATACCGCCACGGCCCAAAGCACCGCCGACACTGCCGGCCACGGCATCGAGCGCCGGGTCATCGGCGCGCGCTTCGTAAATAAGCTGGGCATCGGGGTTGTTGCGCGGGTCGGCGTCGAACATGCCGTCGCGGTCGGTGAGGATCACCAACAGATCGGCTTCCACCAGGTTGGCCACCAGGGCGGCCAGGGTGTCGTTGTCGCCGAAGCGGATTTCGTCGGTGACCACGGTATCGTTCTCGTTGATCACCGGGATCACCTTGAGCTCCACCAGGGCGCGCAAGGTGCTGCGGGCGTTCAGGTAGCGCTTGCGGTCGGACAGGTCGTCGTGGGTCAGCAGGATCTGCGCGGTGTGACGGCCGTGCTCGGCAAAGCTGGATTCCCAGGCTTGCACCAGGCCCATCTGGCCGATGGCGGCCGCTGCCTGCAGCTCGTGCATCGCGCTGGGTCGCGCGGTCCAGCCGAGGCGGCTCATGCCGGCGGCAACCGCCCCGGACGACACCAGCACCAATTCAACACCGGCCTCATGCAAGGCCACCATCTGCTCGACCCAGACGCTCATGGCTGCGCGATCCAGCCCCTTGCCATCCGCCGTCAGCAGCGCACTGCCGATCTTTACGACCCAGCGCTGCGCGCCTGTCACTTTGCTCCGCATCATCTTCAACCTTAGAGTGAGGGCTGCGCGACCCAGCGCGGCCCATAACGTTATTCGTGGCTACTTTAAAGACTACAGATACCAAAACGCCGCTCAAGTGAGCGGCGCTTAAGTTTACTGCAACGAATCAGTCGCGCACGTAAATGATTTCCGGACCGTCTTCGTCATCCACATCTTCTTCGTCCCAATCATCGTCGCCGATGTCGTGGACCGACTTAACGCCGCTACGGCGCAGGGCACGCTGGTCATCCAGGGCCTGCAGTTGGGCGCGGGCTTCGTCTTCGATACGCTGGTCGAGTTCGGCCAGTTCGGCCTTGAACACTGGATCGGCCGCCAGGCGGTCGGCGCGGTCTTCCAGGTAGCGCATGATGTCACGGGTCAGGCGCTCGGTGCCTTCTTTGGCGATGGCCGAGATCACATAGACCGGACCGGTCCATTCCAGGCGATCGACGATTTCCTTGACGCGTTCCTCGTGTTCTTCTTCGAGGATCTGGTCGCACTTGTTCAGCACCAGCCAACGATCACGCTCGGCCAGGGAGGGGCTGAACTTGGTCAGTTCGCTGACGATCACTTCGGCGGCGTCCGGCGCGCTGGTGTCATCCAACGGCGCCATGTCGACGAGGTGCAGCAGCAAACGGGTGCGGGACAAGTGCTTGAGGAAGCGAATACCCAAGCCAGCACCGTCGGAAGCGCCTTCGATCAAGCCGGGAATGTCGGCGATCACGAAGCTTTTCCAGCGGTCAACGCTGACCACGCCCAGGTTAGGTACCAGGGTGGTGAACGGGTAGTCGGCGACTTTCGGCTTGGCGGCCGATACCGAGCGGATAAAGGTACTCTTGCCAGCGTTCGGCAGACCCAGCAGGCCCACGTCCGCCAGTACTTTCATTTCCAGCTTGAGGTCACGCTGCTCGCCCGGCTTGCCCGGCGTAGTCTGGCGCGGCGCACGGTTGGTACTGGATTTGAATCGGGTGTTACCCAAACCGTGCCAGCCGCCCTGTACCACCATCAGTTTCTGACCGGCCTTGGTCAGGTCGCCGATCACTTCCTGGGTCGCCGAGTCGATGATCGTGGTGCCTACGGGTACGCGCAGGACCAGGTCTTCACCCTTCTTACCGGTGCAGTCGGTGCTGCCGCCGTTGGAGCCACGCTCGGCATCGAAGTGCCGGGTGTAACGGTAGTCGACCAGGGTGTTGAGGTTTTCGTCGGCCATCATGTAGATGGAACCGCCGTCACCGCCGTCGCCGCCGTTGGGGCCACCGTTTTCGATGAATTTTTCGCGACGGAAACTCATGCAACCGTTACCGCCGTCGCCTGCTTTTACTCGGATGGAAACTTCATCAACGAACTTCATAACAAAACGCCTCTCGTCGCATGGACGAGCTTAAGAAACCAAGACATAAGACTCTTGCAAAAATGAGCGCAGCGACCTCAAGCAACATCCGCAAAATCCGCTGCTCTTGCCCATCACAAACAGCTTTGCAAGAGACTCACTCCACAAACGAAAAAGCCCCGTCGCAAGACAGGGCTTTTCCAGCGATCTCGCAATTAAGCTGCGACAACGCTCACGTAACGGCGGTTGAACGCGCCTTTTACTTCAAACTTGATCACGCCTTCGATTTTAGCGAAGAGGGTGTGATCTTTACCCATGCCAACGCCGTAGCCAGCGTGGAATTGGGTGCCGCGCTGACGCACGATGATGTTGCCCGGAATGATTTTCTGGCCGCCATACATCTTCACGCCAAGGCGTTTGGCTTCTGAGTCGCGACCGTTACGGGTACTACCACCAGCTTTTTTGTGTGCCATGAGTCAATTCTCCTAGTGAGGAATTAGGCTGAAATTAAGCCTGAATACCGGTGATTTTGATCTCGGTGTACCACTGGCGGTGGCCCATACGCTTCATGTGGTGCTTACGACGACGGAACTTGATGATGCGGACTTTATCGTGACGACCTTGGGAGATCACTTCAGCCACAACGGTAGCGCCAGCAACGACTGGAGCGCCGATGTTCACGTCATCGCCATTGGCGACCAACAGAACGCGATCAAAAGTCACGGATTCGCCGGTAGCGATTTCCAGTTTTTCGATCTTCAGGTATTCACCTGGGGCGACCTTGTATTGCTTGCCACCAGTAACAATTACTGCGTACGACATGGTATTTCTCCGATAATCCTGCTCACCCAGCGCTTTATAAGAAGAGGTATTGGCTGGCATGGCTGCATGGGATGGACGTCCCGAATGCAATTGCGTAAGGCAGGTGCTGCCCAGGAAGTTCAGGGTGCGCGATTGTACGCAAGGTAAATGGGTGTTGCAAGAGGCCGTCCATCGCGCCTTGACACTGCGGGGCCTGGGTCCTAGCATGCCGCGCAACCCTTCTGGAGCGACTGTCGCTGATGCAACCCCAAGCTTTCTACCGCGCGGTCGCGGACGATTTTAGCGCCGTCGACGGCATCATCAAGCAGCAGCTGACATCTAAAGTGCCGCTGGTCTCCAAAATTGGCGACTACATTACGTCGGCCGGCGGCAAACGCCTGCGTCCTTTATTAGTGTTGCTGTGCGGCAAGGCCCTGGGCCGCGAAGGCGATGACCTGCGCTTGCTGGCCGCCACCATTGAATTCCTGCACACCGCCACCCTGCTGCATGACGACGTGGTCGACATGTCCGGCATGCGCCGTGGCCGCGAGACCGCCAATGCCATGTGGGGCAACGCGCCCAGCGTGCTGGTGGGTGACTTCCTGTATTCGCGCTCGTTCGAAATGATGGTCGAGCTGGGCTCAATGCCGGTTATGAAAATCCTGTCCCAGGCCACGCGCATCATCGCCGAGGGCGAAGTGCTGCAACTGTCCAAGGTGCGTGACGCCAGCACCACCGAAGAAACCTACATGGAAGTGATTCGCGGCAAAACCGCGATGCTCTTCGAAGCCTCCACCCACAGCGCCGCCGCTTTGTGCGGCGCGACCGCCGAGCAGGCCGAAGCCTTGCGTAAGTTCGGCGATCATCTGGGCGTGGCATTCCAGCTGGTGGACGATTTGCTCGACTACCGTGGCGACGCCGAAACCCTGGGCAAGAACGTCGGCGACGACCTGGCCGAAGGCAAGCCCACCCTGCCGCTGATCTACACCATGCGCGAAGGTACGCCGGAGCAGGCTGCCCTGGTGCGCAAAGCCATCCAGAAAGGCGGGATCGAAGACCTGGAAAGCATCCGTGAGGCCGTCGAGGCGTCTGGTTCGCTGGAATACACCGCGCAACTGGCCCGTGACTACGTAGCCCGTGCCATCCAGTGCCTGGACGCCCTGCCCGCCAGCGAATACCGGGACGCCCTGGTTGAGCTGAGTGAGTTCGCGGTAGCCCGTACGCACTAGGTCATTCCAATGTGGGAGGAGCTTGTCTCCTTCCACATTTAGATTTCATTCAACCTGTAAGACCATAAATCCCTATACAATGTGCGACTTTAGCCATCCTGACCTTTAAGGAGCGCAAGTGAGCACTTTGCCACCCTGCCCGAAATGCAATTCCGAATTCACCTACGAAGACGGCACTCAACTGATCTGCCCGGAATGCGCCCATGAGTGGTCCGCCAATGGCGAGACCGAAGCAGCCGGCGATGAAACCGTTAAGAAGGACTCCGTGGGCAACGTGCTGCAGGACGGCGACACCATCACCGTGATCAAAGACCTCAAGGTCAAGGGCACCTCGCTGGTAGTAAAAGTCGGCACCAAGGTGAAGAACATTCGCCTGTGCGACGGTGACCACGATATCGATTGCAAGATCGACGGCATCGGCCCGATGAAACTCAAGTCCGAGTTCGTGCGCAAAGTCTGAATCTGCTGCTTCCATCCCGCGCCCGCCGCGGGATGGCGTTTCGCCCTCTGCGTTGACCGAACGCAATGCCCTTCCAGAAAAAACAGCAAATCGCCAATAGGCACTTGCTATTCAGCGAATAAGAATTATTCTCATTGAAACTCATCAAGGAGAATTGACCATGACTTATTTGATCGACGCCTGGCTGGATCGCCCACACCCTTACCTGCGGATCCTGCATCGGGAAACCGGCGAAGTCTGCGCGGTGCTTGAAGAAGAAGCGTTGAATGAACTGCAAGACCAGGGCGACCTGGACGTAAACGGCTTGAGTTCGAGCGAACCCGGTGTGCTCAAGGAGGTGGTGCGTAACCTGTTTTTGTTCTGCTATGCCCGAGCCTTGCGCCCGACCACTGAGCTCAATGGCAAGTTTCATCCATGAGCTACGCCACCCAACACTGTAGGAGCGAGCAAACTCGCTCCTACAGGTGATCAGCCAACAGTCTTACAGAACGTCGAGCAGCTCGACGTCAAACACCAGAACGCTGTGCGGCGGGATGCTGCCAACGCCTTGAGCGCCGTAAGCCAGCTCGCTCGGCACGTACAGGCGCCATTTGCTGCCGGCATTCATCAGTTGCAGAGCTTCGGTCCAACCGGCGATCACGCCGCCGACCGGGAATTCGGCTGGCTGGCCACGCTCGTAGGAGCTGTCGAACACAGTGCCGTCGATCAGGGTGCCGTGGTAGTGGGTACGCACTTGGTCTTCACGGGTCGGCTTGGCGCCGTCGCCCTGGGTCAGCACTTCAAATTGCAGGCCGGAAGCCAGGGTGGTGATGCCTTCGCGCTTGGCGTTTTCAGCCAGGAAGGCCAGGCCGGCACCGGCGGCCGCTTCAGCCTTGGCAGCTGCTTCAGCTTGCATGACTTCGCGGATCACCTTGAAGCTGGCAGCCATTTGTTCCTGATCAACACGGCTTGGCTTGCCCGCGAAAGCGTCGGTCAGGCCGGCCAGGATCGCGTCCAGGCTCACGCCCGGTGGCGGGTTGTCGCGCAGTTGGTCGCCCAACTGACGGCCGATACCGTAGCTGACGCGGGTTTCGTCGGTGGACAGATTAACTTCGGACATGAAGAGGCTCCGCTGTAGGACGGTACTGAAAACACTGTCTCCCGCACCGCCCAAAACTAAAAGGGCCAGCAGACTAGCACACAAGACAGCCCTGTGATCAGCCCCCGCCCCGACTACCAGAGTGCCAGGTCGTATGTGAGATAGAGCCGATAATTGTCCCGGTCACTGGCGTAGGTCGAACGATAGGTCGCCTTGCGCACCTCCACCCCAAGACCTTTGAAAGTGCTGTCCTGGATCACATAGCGCAGATTGGTGTCGGATTCCCATTCGCGGGCCTCACGCCCCTTGTAGTCACCGTTCTCACCCTTGTAGTAACGGGTCATAAAGCTCAGGCCGGGGAGCACGTCGGCAAAATCGTAGTCGTAGCGCAGCATCCAGGTTTGCTCACCCGCCTGGATGAACTTGCCCACACCGGCATTACTGAAGGAATACACCGTCGATACGCTGGCATACGGCAACGCAGTATCGCCCCGCACCTTCTGATAGCCGACGCCGAACGCTTGTGCGCCCAGCCGGTAAGTGAACAGCCCGCTGAAAAGGTCACTGTCGACCTTGCCATTACGCGCCTCCCCCGCCTCGCCGCTGATGAAGTAGCGCACGTCGCTAGTCAGCGAGCCACGTCCAACCGGTTGTTTATGGACAAGGCCGAAGAATTGCTGGCGATAGAACTCACGCATCTCGCCGTAATACCACGTTGCGCTCAGGCTCGGCGTCAAAGCATAGGTGGCCCCGGCGAAGTCGAAGTCGCTGCCACGTTTGCCGGTGTAGCCCTGAGGATAAATAGCCACGCTGTCGGTGGAGTTGCGCTGCTTGAACCGATCCAGATGCCCGGTGTGCAGGTACAGGTCAGGAATGCCGGTGTATTCCAACTGGGTACCCTGGAACGTTTGCGGCAACAGGCGCCCATCGTTGTGCACCAACACTGGGATCTTGGGCAATAACGTGCCGCTTTTCACCACCGCATCGCCCCAGCGCAGCTTCGCGGTGACGCCCAGGCTGGAGAATTCACTGGCCGCGTGGCCATCGTCGTGCACCGGCAACAGGCCGGTTCCGGCATGGGTGGGCCTGGAATCAAGGCGCAGCCCGGCAAGGCCGAGTGCATCCAGGCCAAACCCCACGGTGCCCTCGGTATAGCCGGACTGCAGGTTGAGCAGAAAACCCTGCGCCCACTCTTTGCGATCTTCGCCGCCATCGCGGTAACCGTCGTTGAAATAGAAATTGCGCAAGGTCAATCGCCCGTGGGAATCCTCCCAGAAGCCTTGCGCCATAAGCGCCGGTGACAGGCTTGCCATCAGGCTCGCCGAGACTATTTTTCCCCTGTTGATCAGTCTGCGCATGGCCGCTTCCTCAATGCCTTTTTATGGTTTTTTATGGGCAGTTCGATGGCGCGACACACTGGACGGAATGTCGCGATGGAGCGGACACTAACGGCTCGTCGAAAGCCCTACAACGTTATGCGAGATGCGCATCAGGCTATGCGCAAAGCAGCAATTGCCGCTCGCAACCGCCAGGAAAACCATGGTGAATCTCAAGCAACTCGAAGCCTTCAAGGCGATCATGTCCACCGGCTCGACCATCGGCGCCGCAACGCGCATGGGCCTGTCGCAATCTGCGGTCAGCCGTCTGCTGAGCCAACTGGAAGAAGCCCTGGGGTTCGTGTTGTTTCTACGCAAGAAAGGCCGCCTGATAGCCACCCCGGAAGCAGAAGAGATGCTGATGGAGGTCACCGGCCTGGTGGACGGCATGCAGCGTATTCAGCGCCTGGCCGACGAAATGCGCGTAGGTCGCTCGCGCAAGAGCCTGCTCAAGGTCGGGGTGCCCACCAGCATGACCCAGGAGCTGTTGCCACCTATCGTTGCGGAGTTTCTCAAAGACCATGAGGACATCGTCGTGGAGCTGCTGACTGGTTCCTACGACACCATCGAGCGCGCCGTACTCGACCGTTCCGCCGACCTGGGCTTCGTACGCCTGCCGACGGAAATGCCCGATTTCGACATCGAACCGGTGCTGCAAACCGAAGGCGTCTGCGTGATGCCGGCCGACCACCCTCTGACTCGTCACGCCTGCATCGAAGTGCAGCACCTGCGCAATGTGCCGCTGGTGATGCTGGGCCGGCAACGCGCTTTACGGGCGCAACTGAATCAGGTGTTCCGCGCCGCCAACCTCACCCCCCAAGTGCGTGTCGAAGTGCATTCCGTAGGCGCGGCGTGCAGCTTTGTCGCCGAAGGTCTGGGGGTGTCCATCGTCAATGGTCTGCTGGCCAGCCACTTCCTGCATTTGCCGATTGTCACACGACCTTTTCGGCCGGCGCTGCCCTACGCATTCGGCCTGGCCTACCGCGTCAACGAACCCCGCTCACGAGTGGTGACCGCGTTCGCCGAGCATCTCAAACAGCGCCTGGCGCCACAAAACGCATAGCCCAACCCACCCTGCGCATAACGTTGTCGGCGCAAAAACTTTGCCCTAGTGTCCGCCCAACACACGTCACTCCCCCATAACAAAAACGGCGAACGCCGGGGCAGCCAGCATGAGCGAACCACAGATCACCTCCCCTCAAGCAGGGGTAGAAAAACCGACACTGCGCAAACAGATCAACCCGACCATCATCCTCCTATGCATCGTCTTGCTAGCGGTCGCTTTTACCTACGCGGTGAACGCGGGCAAGTTCGAGCGCCAGAACGGCCTGGTGGTACCGGGGTCCTACCAAGTGCTGGAAAAACACGATGCGTTGGGCCAACTGTTTTCACTGGAGCCGCGCAAGGCCGGTGATCCAGTGGCCCGTCCGGTGTCGCTGGTGGAAGGTTTCATGGCGATTCCCCAGGGCATCGAGAAACGTGCGGCGCTGATCTTCATGGTGTTGTTCATCGGCGGCATGTTCGGCGTGCTCAACAAAGCCGGGGTGATCGACGCCGGGCTGGAGCGCCTGCTGGGGCTGACTCGAGGCAATATCTACGTGCTGGTGCCGAGCCTGATGCTGGTGTTTTCCGCCGGCAGCACGTTCATGGGGCTGGCCAAGGAATTCATTCTGATCGTGCCGCTGATGGTCGCCATGGCCAATCGTCTGGGACTGTCGAACCTGATCGGCCTGGCAATCGTCGCAATCTCCGTGAAGATCGGTTACCTCGCGTCGATCTCTAACCCGGTGGCGTTGTCCGTCGCCCAGCCAATGGTCGGGCTGCCGATATTCAGCGGGCTGAGCATGCGCGTGCTCGCCTACTGTAGCTTCCTGCTGGTGGGGATCGCCTTCGTGCTGTGGAGTATTCGCAAGCACGGTTTCGATGCGAGCGCGCAAATCACGTTCGAACGCAAACCCCTGCCCATACGCCACCTGATCAACCTGATCGTCTTGATGGCGGGCATCGGTTTCCTGGTGTATGCCTCCAACCGCTGGGCCTGGAAATACCACGAACTGTCGGCGTTTTATCTGCTCCTGACGGTGGTGTTCAGCGTTGTCGCTGGGCTGGGGGCAAGCGTCGCCGCCAGCGCCTTCGTCGATGGCATGAAAAAAGTCCTGATCGCCGGCGTACTGATTGGCCTGGCCACCGCCGTGGAAATCATCCTGAGTACCGGCCAGGTACTGGACACCATCGTCAACAGCCTGGCCAATCTGGTGGGTGACCACGGCCCGATTGTGTCGGCCTACGGCATGTTCTTCGCACAACTGGGACTGGATGTGTTGATCCCCTCCACGTCAGGCCAGGCCGCCGTCACCATGCCGATCTTCGGCCCGTTGGGCCAACTGTCCGGCGTCAGTCCACAAACCACGGTGTTCGCGTTCTTGATGGGCAACGGCCTGACCAACATGATCACCCCGACCTCCAGCGGCTTGCTGGTACTGCTGGCCACGGCCAATGTCGGCTGGGGCCAATGGGCGCGCTACATCCTGCCGCTGTTCCTGATCTACGCCGTACTGGCGATGGTGCTGCTGGCCATCGCGGTCACGAGTGGGTACTGAGTCAATGACTGCTTTGCGAGGACGTATTTCCCCCATGCAAACCCTGCTTAACCAGATGATCCCGATGCGCGACGGCATTTGCCTGGCCACCGACATCTACTTGCCCGCACAGGGCGAGGGGCCTTTTCCGGTAGTCATCGAACGTACGCCTTACGACAAGAGCAAACCCTCGCGCTCGGAAAAACAGCTCGACGGCCAACACATCTCCCGCGAGCAAATGGCCGCGCGCTTTACCGATCAAGGCTTTGTCGCGATCTTTCAGGACTGCCGTGGCCGCTATGCCTCGCAAGGGGTGTTCACCAAATACACCGCCGAGGGCCAAGACGGTTTCGACAGCCTGGCCTGGATCGTCCGGCAGCCCTGGTGCAACGGAAAGATTGGCAGCATGGGTCTTTCTTACGCGGCCCATACCCAACTGGCGATGGCGTGCCTGCATCCGCCCGGCTTGAGCAGCATGGCGCTCGACAGCGGCGGCTTCGCCAACGCCTATCAGTGCGGGATACGCCAGGGTGGCGCGTTCGAACTCAAGCAAGCCACTTGGGCCTTTCGCCAGGCCAAGGAAAGCCCCACGGCACTGGCCGATCCGCACATTCGCCAGGCCTTGGAGCAGGAAGACATTCTTCAGTGGTTCACACGCATGCCGTGGCAACCCGGCCAATCGCCCTTGCGCCATGTGCCGGAATACGAGACGTACTTACTGGACCAGTGGGCCCAAGGCAGCTTCAGCGAATATTGGCGCAAGAACGGTCTCTATGCCGAAGGCCACTATGGCCGGCTGCCTGATATTCCGGTGCTATTCATGTCCAGTTGGTACGACGCCTACGTCAGTTCGACCCTGGCCAACTACCGTGCTTTCCTGCAAAACGGCACGGCAAAGTCCCGACTGGTCATGGGACCGTGGCTACATGGTGATCGCAACATCAGCCACAGCGGCGACGTGGAATTCGGACCCACCGCAGTGTTTGACGGGCAGGTCGAGCAGGACTGGCTGAGCTGCCGCCTGGCATGGTTCGAGCAAACCCTCAACGCCTCGGCCCAAGCAGCGCAGACCCGCGTGCAGGTATTTTTGATGGGCGGCGGCAGTGGTCATCGCGACCGCAACGGCCGCCTGGAGCATGGCGGGCGCTGGCTGCAATCGACGCAATGGCCACTGCCGGACAGCCAGGTGCTGACCTTATACCTCAATGCCCACGGGCAATTGAGCCACACAGCACCTGAGGCCGACAGCGCGAGCCTGAGCTACCTCGCCGACCCGGCGCACCCGGTCCCGACCATCGGCGGCGCGCTGACCTCCGGCGCTCCGGTGTTCGTGGGCGGGGCTTTCGACCAACGTGAACGCGCGGACTTCTTCGGCACCTGTGGTAACGACCGCCCCTTGAACGAACGCGACGATGTGCTGAGTTTCCAGACCGAGCCTCTGGAGGAAGACCTGATCGTCGCCGGTGACGTACAGATTGAGCTGTGGATCGACAGCGACGCCCCCGACACTGACTTCACCGCCAAGTTGATCGATGTATACCCGCCCAGCGCCGATTACCCCGAGGGCTTCGCGATGAACATCACCGACGGCATCCGGCGTTGTCGCTATCGCGATTCGTGGACCCAACCGAAGCCACTCACAGCGGGCGAGCGGGTCAAGGTGCTGATCGAGCCTTTCGCTACCTGCAACCTGTTCAAGCGTGGCCACCGACTTCGCCTGGACATTGCCAGCAGTAACTTCCCGCGCTTCGACGTCAACCCCAATAGCGGCGAACCCTGCGGCCAGGCTAACCACCCACGGGTAGCGCGCAATACCCTGCACCTGAGTCGCGACGCCGCGTCCTGCCTGAGGCTGACCATCGTGTCCACCGTCACCACCGCGTAAACGCACAAGGGCGCCATCGCTGCCTGGCGATGGTGACCCTTCGTCGTCCCGCGCAATAAAAGCACTACAGAATCGTCTTTTGCCGCCGATACATTCCTTCTCAACTTGGCTGGCTCAAACAACAACACCGTCCAGCAGACAAATCACTTTTGCGGAGCATTCGATGAACAGCTGGTTCGGTAACATCAGCGTCAACCTCAAACTCGGCCTGGGCTTCGGCCTGGTGCTGGTTCTCACCTCGATCCTGGCCCTCACCGGCTGGACCAGCCTCGGCAGCCTGATCGACCGCAGTAACTGGATGAGCGATATCACTCAGCTCAACTCGTCGCTGACCAAACTGCGCATCGTGCGTTTGCAGTACATGCTGGCGAACGGCGACGAAGCCGTTGCGCAGAATGTGCAGACCAGCCTGGATGCGTTCGCCGCGCAACAACAGAAGCTGCTGGACAGCTTCAAGAGCCCGGAAAACGTCAAGCTGCTGACCGACCAGAAGGCCGTGATCACCGCCTATCAGCAGTCCCTGAACAAAATGCGCGAGGCTTACCGCAACGGCAACGCTTCACGCCAGGTCATGGGCGACAAGGCCGACATTGCCAACGCTCAGATCGAAGCACTGGACACCAATGTGCAGCAGATGCCGGACAGCCCGGAACGCTTCACGCAGTTCCAGGCGCTGACCAATGCCAAGCAAGAATTTCAGCTGGCGCGCTACGAAGTGCGCGGCTACACCAATAACGTCAACCCCGACACCGAAGCCCGCGCTGCGGCGCAAATCGAGAAAGCCATCAACGGCTTGAAAGGCTTGAGCGCGGTGTTCGGCAGCAGCCAGCAAAGCGCATTGACCGCGCTGGAAACCGCACTGAGCGCCTATCGCAGTGCCGTGCAGAACTACAAGGCCGCCAACGCCAACATCGTCGCCGCCCGGGCCGAGATGACCACCCAGGGTGCCGATATCGTCACCATCAGCGACAAGCTCTACGATATTCAGCTTGAGCGCCGCGACGCCGAAAGCGCCCAGGCCCGCAGCCTGCAATTGATCAGCACCTTGCTGGCACTGCTGGTTGGCATCATCGCCGCGCTGGTGATTACCCGCCAGATCACCCGCCCGATCCAGGACACCCTGGCCGTAGTGGAACGTATTGCCTCCGGTGATTTGAGCCATAACATCCAGGTCACCCGTCGCGACGAACTGGGCGTGCTGCAACAAGGCATCCAGCGCATGGGCACGACCTTGCGTGAACTGATCAGCGGGATTCGTGACGGCGTCACGCAAATCGCCAGCGCCGCCGAAGAGTTGTCGGCCGTGACCGAGCAAACCAGCGCCGGCGTGAACAGCCAGAAAATCGAGACCGACCAGGTCGCCACCGCGATGCACGAAATGACCGCCACCGTGCAGGAAGTGGCGCGCAACGCCGAGCAGGCCTCCCAAGCAGCGTCCGATGCCGATGGCCAGGCCCGTGAAGGCGACAAGGTGGTGGCCGAGGCGATCGCCCAGATCGAGCGACTGGCCGCCGAAGTGGCACGCTCCACCGACGCCATGACGCACCTGCAGCAAGAGAGCAACAAGATCGGCAGCGTCATGGACGTGATCAAGGCCGTGGCCGAACAGACCAACCTGCTGGCTCTCAACGCCGCCATCGAAGCAGCGCGTGCCGGTGAAGCCGGTCGCGGGTTTGCCGTGGTCGCGGACGAAGTACGTGGCCTGGCCCAGCGCACACAGAAATCCACTGAAGAAATCGAAGGTCTGGTGGCCGGTTTACAGAACGGCACCCAGCAAGTGGCCACGGTGATGAACAACAGCCGCAGCCTCACCGACAGCAGCGTGGAACTGACCCGCAAGGCCGGAGTGTCGCTGGAGAACATCACGCGGACGGTGTCCAACATCCAATCGATGAATCAGCAGATCGCGGCTGCCGCCGAAGAACAGAGCGCCGTGGCCGAAGAGATCAGCCGCAGCATCGTCAACGTACGTGATGTATCGGAGCAGACCGCCACCGCCAGTGAGGAGACCGCCAAATCCAGTGTGGAACTGGCCCGACTGGGCAGCCAGTTGCAGCAGATGGTGAGTCACTTCCGGGTATAAGAAACCAAAAAGCCGCCTCGGCATACACCGAGGCGGCTCCGCTTTTCAGACCTTAGCGGTCATCGAAGCTGTCTCGCAGGAACTTCCATACGTGATAAGCACGCAGGCAGTTCACTACGAGGTTCCACATACGTCGTGCAAACTTAGACATACTCGGCCCTCCGTGAGTTGGGCCTTACCTCCAGCGCACTTACCGGAACATGTGGGCCTTCGGATGCACGTCAGTGCTCCTGTGAGGCGGCCAGGTTTAAGGTCCTCGTGCGTGAATCCGGCACGGGTTGCAAGCCCGTGGCAGTCGGTCCAAATATCTGCGCGCGAACCCAGCCAACCTCTTCACGATGATGCAGAACGGGGGCGATACTAGCTCACGCCACCGCGCCAAGGTGTGACGAGAAACCGCCATTTACCCTCAAAAAGTTGTTGCCGTTTTTTGCAGATATGAACGCGGAAAACTGGCGTCTACGGCATCCTCAAAAGGTGTTGCATAAAGCCTTGAAGCCGCAGTAGTATCGCCAGCACGTCAGTGCTCCTGTGAGCCGCAGCCCTGGCCGCAAACCGGGATTGCAAAAAAAAACCGTCTTAACCAAGACGGTTTTTTATTGCCTGCGATTTACCGCTCAGCCCTCGCTCTCCTCCACAAACACCAGCCGATTGCCGAACGGGTCCTTGATGCTCATCTCCCGCGAGCCCCATGGCGTTTCCTCGACCTGCGGCTTAGCGTAGCGATAATCCTTGGCCAACAATTGCTGCTGATAACCGTCCACGCCTTGTGCCTGGATACGCACAGCGGCGCCAGGCGAGGCATCGCCATGGTGCTCGGACAAATGCAGCACACACTCGCCCAGTGACACTTGCAGGTACAACGGATAATTGGCCTCGAAACGGTGCTGCCAATCCACCTTGAAACCCAGGAAGTCGACGTAGAACTCCAAGGCCTTGGCCTCGTCGAAAATCCGCAGGATGGGGGTGACTTTTCCTAAGTGCATGGCGCTCGCTCCGTGTATGAAGGCGCCCACTATAAAGACGAAAAGCCACCGCGCAAATCCCCGCTGCGCGCCAGGAAGCGACCCGGCCGTTGACCGTTGGCCTGCCCATCGTGGTAGCTCAAAACGCCATTGACCCACACCCCTTCGATGCCTTCTGCCGCCCGCTGCGGCGCTTTGAAATCCGCCATGTCGCGCACTCGCAGAGGATCGAACAACACCAGATCTGCCCAGTGCCCTTCACGAATTTGCCCGCGCTCCGACAAACCAAACCGCGCCGCCGACAAGCCCGTCATTTTGTGAACCGCCGTATGCAGTGGGAACAGCCCCACATCCCGGCTGAAGTGCCCGAGCACTCGTGGGAACGCACCCCACAGGCGCGGATGGGGGAACGGGTCTTCCGGCAAACCGTCAGAGCCCACCATCGACAACGGATGCGCGAGGATGCGCCGCACATCTGTCTCGTCCATGCCGTAGTACACCGCCCCCGCCGGTTGCAGGCGACGTGCTGCGTCGAGCAGCGAAACGCCCCACTCGGCGGCAATGTCCTGCAAGTCGCGCCCGCCCATGGACGGGTGCGGCGTCGACCAGGTGATGGTGATGGGGAAAGCATCGGTGACTTGCTTGAGGTCCAGGGTCGAGGAACTGGCGGCGTAGGGGTAGCAATCGCAGCCCACCGGATGGGTTTTCGCGGCGTGTTCCAAGGACGCCAGCAACTGCGGACTACGCCCCCAGTTACCCGCGCCGGCACATTTGAGGTGGGAAATGATCACCGGCGCCTGGGCATGCCGACCGATCAGGAACGCCTCGTCCATGGCCTCCAGCGCCGGTTCGAATTCGCTGCGCAAATGAGTGGTGTACACCGCGCCGAAGGCGGTGAGTTCTTCGCTCAATTGCAGCACCTCATCGGTCTCGGCGTTGAACGCGCTGGCGTAGGCCAGACCGGTGGACAAACCCAGAGCGCCCGCCTCAAGGCTTTCCTTCAACTGCGCGCGCATGGCCGCGATTTCCGCCGGGCTGGCCGTGCGGTACAGGTCATCCAAATGGTTGCTGCGCAGCGCCGTGTGGCCGATCAGCGCCGCGACGTTAACCGCCGGATGGGCGTTTTCCACCGCCTGGCGGTAGTCGGTAAAGCGCGGGTAGGCAAAGGCGTCGCGCCGACCCAGCAGATTCATCGGGTCCGGCGGATCGCCGCGCAGGCTGACCGGCGCGGCGCTGATGCCACAATTACCGACGATCACCGTGGTCACGCCCTGGCTGAGTTTGGGCAGCATCTGCGGTTGGCGGATCACCACAGTGTCGTCATGGGTGTGCACGTCGATAAACCCTGGTGCCAGCACGCGGCCGGCAGCCTCGATGTGATGCTCGGCCACGGCAGCCGACAGGTCACCGATCGATTCGATGCGCCCGGCCAACAGTCCTACATCGGCGACATATCCCGGGGTGTTGCTGCCATCGATAATCAGCGCCTGGCGGATCAACGTGTCGTACTTCATTTCAATCTCCAAGCGGTAAGGCATCGGGGCCGCCGCGGTAGTCGTCCAGGGCCAGCTTGATGCGGCGCAAGCGCTCCTGGTTATCGTCTGGCATGGCCAGCGCCAGCTCGGTGGCGAGCAGGTCAATGGCCAACAGCATGCCGTAGCGCGCCGCCGTGGGTTTGTAGATAAAACTGGTTTCGGCCAGTTGCAGCGGCAGCACGACGTCGGCCAGGCGCGCCAAAGGAGAGTCGGCGAGGGTGATGGCGATAACGCGTGCGTCGTAGTTGCGCGCCAGTTCCACCACATCGAGCAACTCGGGCGTCAGGCCGGTCAGCGAGCAGACGATCAATACATGCTGCGGGCCCAGCGTGGCGGCGGTGACGCGCATCATCACCGGGTCATGACAGGCCGCAATCGGAAAACCCAGGCGCACCAGGCGTACTTGCAACTCGTCGCTGCACAGGCTCGACGGCCCGCCCATGCCAAACGCGTGCACCATGCGCGCCCGGCTCAACAGGCTGACGGCATCAGCGAAACCTGCCTGATCGAAGCCCGACAGGTGCTGACGCAGAGTGGTTTCGATATCCCCCAGGATCTGCCGGTGAAACGCCGATTGCTCCGGCGTGCCCGCCGGGTCCAGGAAGCGACTGCCGACGCCGCTGGCCTGAGCCAATTGCAGGCGCAGATCACGCAGGTCGCGACACCCCACACTGCGGGCAAAGCGCGACAAGGTGGCGGTGCTGACCTCCGCCCGTTGGGACAACGCTTCCAGGCTGGCCGACGCAGCAAACCCCACGTCTTCCAGCATCAGCCGGGCGATGCGCCCTTCGCCGGCGCTGAAGGACGCCTGGCGGGCGCGGATCTGGTAGAGGATGTCCATGGCGTCTCCGAATTACAGCAGGCAGGACAGACCATAGGTCAGACCGAAGGCAACCACCGAAATCAGGGTCTCCAGCACGGTCCAGGTCTTGAAGGTCTGGATCACCGTCATATTGAAGTATTCCTTGATCAGCCAGAAGCCGCCGTCATTGACGTGGGAAAAGATCACCGAACCGGCGCCGGTGGCCAGCACCAATAATTCCGGGTGTGGATAACCCAGGCCCAGGGCCACCGGCGCCACTACACCGGAGGCAGTGGTCATGGCCACCGTCGCCGAGCCGGTGGCGATGCGCATCAATGCGGCGAACAACCAGCCCATCACCAGCGGCGACAGATGGAAGGCATGGGCCAGGCCAAGAATCTCGTTGGTCACGCCGGCATCCACCAGAATGCGATTCAAACCGCCACCCGCCCCCACCAGCAGCGTGATGCTGGCGGTCGGTGCCAGGCATTCGTTGGTGAATTTGAGGATCGACTCGCGATTGAAGCCTTGAGCCAGGCCCAGGGTCCAGAAACTCACCAGGGTCGCCACCAGCAGCGCGATCACCGAGTTACCGATAAACAACAGGAACTGGTTGAACCCCGTGCCCGGCGTGGAAATCACGTTGGCCCAACCGCCGATCATCATCAGTACCACCGGCAATAGGATGGTGGCCATGGTCAGGGTAAAACTCGGGAGACGGCTACGCGGTTCGCGCTCGATAAACTGGCGCTCCAACGGGTTTTCCGCTGGCAGGTGGATACGCGGGACGATGTACTTGGCGTAGACGGGACCGGCAATGATCGCCGTCGGAATGCCGATCAGAATCGCATACAGCACGGTCTGCCCCACCGACGCGTTGTACGCCAGCACCGCCATCATCGCCGCCGGGTGCGGCGGCACCAGCGCGTGCACCACCGACAACCCAGCCACCATCGGCAAACCCACCATCAGGATCGACACCCCCACGCGCCGCGCCACGGTAAAGGCGATGGGCACCAACAACACAAAGCCCACCTCGAAAAACAGCGGCAGCCCCACCAGGAACGCGATACACACCATGGCCCAATGCGCGTTGCGCTCGCCGAAACGATGGATCATCGTGCGCGCCACCTGCTCGGCGCCGCCGGACTCGGCCATCATCTTGCCAAGCATGGTGCCCAGTGCCACCACTAGGGCGATGTGCCCCAGGGTTTTGCCGACGCCCGCTTCATAGGACCCCATGATGGTATCCGCCGGCATCCCGGCCATCAGCGCTAGGCCGATGGACACCAGAGTGATAACGATGAACGGGTTGAGTCGGTAACGTGCAATCAGCACGATCAAAGCAATGATGGCGATGGCAGCGTATGCCAACAGCCCGAAGCCCGGTGATGCGGCCATGCGGTACTCCTCGGAAAGGGTCACGTCGAATTGGTTGTGAAAGTCATAAATCATTTCCGCACGGCATTTTCAAACTGCATGAAAGTAACTTTCGCCCACGGATAAGCGCTGTCGCCATCGGGCATGCCCGGCGCCATCGGATGAAAATCAGGGGGGTGTTCTTACATGAGGATCGGACGCTGCCGGAAACTCAAACCGCGCCGCTGGGTCTTAGAATGCGCATCCACTCATGCCCAGGAAAATCGATGATGATTCGTAGCTCTCTCGCCACCGGCGCCGTGCTTCTGGCTTTGTGCGGCCACGCATCGGCTGCCGATAACGCGGCGCTGGAAAAATGCATGGACAGCGCCAACACCACGCTCGACATGGTCACTTGCAACACCAAAGAGGCCAAGGTTCAGGACGAGCGCCTGAACCGCGCCTACAAAACCGCCCTCGCCGCCCAAGAAGGCCCGCGTAAACAGCAACTGCAGGACGTGCAGCGCCTGTGGATAAAGTATCGCGACGCTAATTGCGCCTTCGCCGGTTCGGCAACCGGTGGTTCCATCGATCGGGTCAACGGCTCCGGCTGCGTGCTGGACATGACCCAGACCCGCGCCCAGGAACTCGAAGACCTGGTCGGGCCATAACCCCTCGATCAGAGTCGAAGGTCAGTCATGATGCACCCGCGCGCGCTTGAGCAGTTTCTTGCAGCGCTCGGACAAATGCAGCACCCGCAGGTGCTTGCCGGCCTTGCTGTAGCGCTCGCGCAAGGTCATCAACGCGGCAATCGCGGAATAATCGACGAAGCTCAGGTGGCGACAATCCAGCGTCACTTGGGCCGGGTCGTTGGCCGGGTCGAATTGGTTCAGAAACGGCGTGGTCGAGGCGAAGAACAAGGTGCCGTGCAGGCGATAGAGCTTGCTGCCGTCGGCTTCCAGGTGTTCATCGGCATACAACTCGCGGGCCTGTTGCCAGGCGAAATTCAGCGCCGCAATCACGATCCCGCACAGTACGGCGGTGGCCAGGTCGGTGAACACGGTGATCACCGTCACCGCGATAATCACCAGTACATCGTTGAGCGGCACTTTATTGATTACCCGCAGCGACGCCCAGGCGAAGGTCTGCTGCGACACCACGAACATCACCCCCACCAGCGCCGCCAACGGGATCCGCTCGATCAGCGGTGACAGAAACAGAATGAACAACAGAATCATCACCCCGGCAAACACCCCGGAAAAACGCCCGCGCCCGCCGGAGCTGAGGTTGATCACGGTTTGCCCGATCATCGCGCAACCGCCCATGCCGCCGAACAGACCCGAGACCATATTAGCCGCGCCCAGGGCCACGCTTTCGCGGTCGGGGTAGCCACGGGTTTCGGTGATTTCGTCGGTGAGGTTGAGGGTCAGCAGGGTTTCCAGCAGACCGACCATGGCCATCAGGAACGCGTAGGGCGCGATGATGCCCAGGGTTTCCAGGGTCCAGGGAACCTGCGGCAGCGCAAAGCTCGGCAAGCCGCCGGCGATGTGGGCCATGTCGCCCAGGGTGCGCGTCGGCAAACCCAGCAGGTACACCGCCAGGCCCACGCCGAGGATCGCCACCAGCGCAGGTGGAACTGCGCGGGTGATGCGCGGCAACATATAGACAATCGCCATGGTCACCAGCACCAGGCCGGTCATCACATACAACGGCGTACCGCTGAGCCAGGCTTCACCGTTCTTGAAGTGTTCCAACTGCGCCAAGGCAATGATGATCGCCAGGCCGTTGACGAACCCCAGCATCACCGGGTGCGGCACCATGCGCACCAGTTTGCCCAGGCGCAACAGGCCGAAGGCAACCATGATCAGCCCGCCCAGCAGCACGGTGGCGAGCAAATATTCCACGCCGTGCTGCACCACCAGCGCGACGATCACCACGGCCATCGAACCGGCCGCCCCCGACACCATCCCCGGCCGCCCGCCGAACAGCGCCGTGAGGGTGCAGATGATAAAAGCGCCGTACAGGCCCATCAGCGGGTTGAGGTGAGCGACCAGAGCGAAGGCGATGCACTCGGGCAGCAACGCAAAGGACGTGGTGAGGCCGGCCAGGGTATCGGCGCGCAGACGGGTGAGGTTCATGAAGTACCAAGGTATTGCGGGGAATAAGGCCGGGAATGGTACGGAATTGAGCGGGGTGGGGCTAGTCTTGAAGTCCGAGTGGGGCTCATCGGGGGCAAGCCCCCTCCCACATCACTGTGGGAGTCGAATCAGCAGGCATACCGCGCCAGCTTGGCCTGGATAAAGTCCAGGAAGCACTGGATGCGCAACGCCAACTGGGAGTTGCGATAGAACACCGCGTGGATCGGTTGGCGGTAGCCGCTGTAGAACGTTTCCAGCAGCGGCACCAGGCGCCCGGCGTCGATATCGTCGAAGGTCATGAAGTTCGACAGGCACGCTATGCCTTGCCCCTCCAATGCCAGGTGACGCAGGGTCTCGCCACTGGAGGCGGCGATGCTCGGCTGAATCAACCAGCGGTCGCCTGCCGCGTGGCGCAACGGCCAGTGGTTGAGGGTTTCGGTCTGGGTGAAGCCCAGCAAGGTGTGGCTCGCCAGTTCAGCGACCGTGCGCGGGGTGCCGTGGCGTTCCAAATAGTCGGGGCTGGCGAGGATATGCAACGGCGTGCAGCCCAAGGAACGCGCATGCAGGCTCGAATCGGCCAATGCACCGATGCGAATCGCAATGTCGGTGCTCTGTTCCAGCAGGTCGATGATCAGGTCATCGCTGTTGAGCTCCAGCTGGATCTGCGGGTACAGGCGGCGGAATTCGGCGATGTACGGAATGATCCCGTGCAGCATGAACGGCACCGCCGCGTTGATGCGCAAGCGCCCGGCCGGAGTTTGCTGGCGCGAGGACAAGCGTTCTTCCAGCTCATCCATCTGCGCCAGGATCACCTTGGCCTGCTCGAAGAAGTATTTGCCCTCTTCGGTCAGGTCCATGCGTCGCGTGGTGCGGTTGATCAGCGTGGTGTCGAGCTTGGCTTCCAGGCGCGACAAGGTACGGCTGACCGCCGACGGCGTCTGCCCGGCCTGCTCCGCCGCCGCGGAAATCGAACCGCACTCGATCACGCTGACAAAGATCTGTAGTTCATCGGACCGGGCTTTCACGGGCGCTCCTCTCTCATCTTGAGGGGCAGCTTACACCGAGAGGTTGAACACCTGCGCCAGATGCTGCTCATAGCGCGCCACATCCGCCTCGATGGCCGGACGTTTCATCACGTCCACGCAGAGGAAAGTCGGCAGGCCGGTCATGCCGAGGAACTGATTGGCCTTGTGGAATGGGAAATACACCGCGTCCACACCCTTGGCTTCAAAGAAGTCACTGGGGTCGTCGAACGCTTGCTGCGGTGCGTTCCAGGTCAACGACAACATGTACTGCTTGCCCTGGATCAGGCCGCCGCTGCCGTATTTCTGCGACGCATCGGAACGGGTGCGACCATCGCTGGCATACAGGCTGCCGTGGCCTTCGGTGAAGACTTCGTCGATGTACTTCTTGACGATCCATGGCGCGCCCATCCACCAACCGGGCATCTGATAGATGATCACGTCGGCCCATAGGAACTTGGCGACCTCTTCGGCCACGTCATAGCCGGCGTCGATATGGGTGACCTTGACGTCGATACCGGCACGGTCCAGCACCGCCGCTGCGGTGTCATGCAGGGTGGCGTTGTAGCGGCCATCGGAGTGGGCGAATTGTTTACCGCCGTTGAGCAATAGGACTTTTTTCATGGGAGATTCCAGAAGGTTGAAAGGTCTGGACGCAGACTATCCATCTGGCTCCCCTTGAATAAGCCACAAACCGGCAAAATACATTTGACCTAAAGGCACGAATACGCAGCCATTGTTAACCGCTGATCAGCAGATGCCCGCCCAAAAAAGCCATACCAACAAAAAATACCCGTTTGAACACCACGGCACTGATGCGCTGGCGTACCCACTGACCCAGCCACATGCCCAACAACGCCGGCACCAGCGCCAGCAGCGAGGCATTCAGTTCGGCGCCGCCCAGCCCGCCGCGCCAGGCCAGCCCGGCAGCCAAAGCCAGGGTAGACACGCTGAACGACAGCCCCAACGCCTGCACCAGTTGATCGCGCTGTAACCCCAGCGCCTGCAGATACGGCACGGCGGGGATCACAAACACTCCGGTGGCGGCGGTAACGATGCCGGTGAGCAATCCGCATAACGGGCCCAGCCAGCGTTCCGTCGCCGAGCCGACGTTGAATGTGGGCAAGAACAACCCGCTCAATGCATACATCAGCAACGCTGCGCCCAAGGCGTGCACCATCCAGCCGCCGCCGTCCATGCCCAGCCACGCAGTACCGAGCCCGGTGCCGAGAAAAATCAGCAGCAGCATCGGCCACAAGCGCTTGAACAGAGCACTCAGATGGCCGCCGAACGCCAATTGCCAGAGGTTGGTAACGGTTGAAGGAATGATCAGCAACGCCGCAGCCTGCGCCGGTAACATAGCCAGGCCGAGCAGGCCCATGGCCACGGTGGGCAAGCCCAGGCCGATCACCCCTTTGACGGTGCCCGCCAGCATAAAGGTGCCGATCACCAGCAAAGACAAGGCCAGGCCGATATTTTGGTAAAACGTAAGGAAAGTCGTCATTGGTCAATAGTGACGTTTTCCGATGGGCTCGAAAATTCGCCATATACTGAGTCAGCCTCTTGTTTAGCTTGAGGCTTAGCGCCCCTCGAAACTCCAATGTGGGAGGGGGCTTGCCCCCGATTAGGCCCGCTGAGCCACCCGAGAAACCAGTCATGCACTTTGACCTGATCGACCTGCGTCTCTACCTGCACACCCTGGACGCCGGCAATATCACCGCTGGCGCATCCCGCAGCCATTTGTCCCTGGCCGCCGCCAGCGCGCGCATCCGGGCCATGGAAGCGTCGCTGGGCATCGAGTTGCTGCAACGCGGTCGCCGCGGCGTCAGCCCAACGCCCGCCGGCAAAGCCCTGGCTCGCCACGCGCGGCTGTTATTGCAACAGGCCGATCACCTGCGACAGGACCTGGCCGCCTACGCCAACGGCGTCAAAGGCCAGGTGCGCTTGCTCTGCAATACCACCGCACTGAGTGAATACTTGCCTGAACTGCTGGCGGATGTACTGCGCGAACATCCCAACCTGGATATCGACATGCAGGAACTGCCCAGCCTGCGCATCACCCAGGCGTTACGCCAGGGCACGGCCGATTTGGGGATTATCTCCGACGCCGTCGACACCCACGGCTTGCAGACCCTGCCCTTTCGCGACGACCCACTGCTACTGATCATGCCGACGGAGCATACGTTGGCGGCAGGCCCGGTCAGTTTTGTCGACAGCCTGCAACACGATTTCGTCGGCCTGGCCGCCCACAGTGCGCTGGCGGTGTACCTGGACGAACAAGCGTTGCACGCCGGCTTTCGCCTGCAAGCGCGCATCCGCGCCGAGAGCTTTGATGGGGTGATGCGCATGGTCGCCCGCGGCGCCGGCCTGGGGATCGTGCCCCAGGCCGCGTTGGACCGTTGGCCGGGGGAGCATCACTTTAAAGCCCGGCCCCTGCGCGAGGACTGGGCCTGTCGGCGACTGCTGTTATGCGCGCGCTCGTTCGAACAACTGCCGGGTTACGCTAAAGCCTTGTTCGATGCGCTGGCCAGATCCCCTGTGGGAGAGGGCTTGCCCCCGAAGACGGTACGTCAGTGACAGATGGGCTAACCGACCTATCGGCCCCCCGTCACATTTCAGGTGACACTGTGGCGGACCTTGAATTGCGGCTGGTCCCAGGTGCGGTTATCGAGAATCTCACCGAGGATTTCCACGGCATCGAAGACTTCGGTGAAGGTTGTGTACAACGGGGTAAACCCAAAACGCATGATGCGCGGTTCGCGGTAATCGCCGATCACGCCTCGGGCGATCAGGGCCTGGATCACCGCGTAGCCTTCAGGATGCTCGAAGCTCACATGGCTGCCACGCCGGGCGTGTTCACGCGGGGTAATCAGCACGAGGTGATGGGCCGCGCAGCGAGCCTCCACCAAGTCGATAAACAGATCGGTCAACGCCAGGGATTTGCGGCGCAGGCTGGCCATGTCGGTCTGTTCAAAAATCTCCAGACCGCATTCCACCATCGCCAGCGACGTGATCGGCTGGGTGCCGCACAGGTAACGAGCGATGCCAGCGCTCGGCGCATAGCTGGACTCCATAGCGAACTGCCGCGTATGCCCGAACCAGCCCGACAACGGCTGGCGCACCAGGTCCACCAGCGCCGGGTTGACCCACACGAACGCCTGGGAACCGGGGCCACCGTTGAGGTATTTGTAGGTGCAGCCAATCGCGTAATCGGCGCCGGCCCGATGCAGGTCCACCGGCACCGCGCCCGCCGAGTGCGCCAGGTCCCAGATCGTCAGCGCACCGCACTCGTGGCTCAGGGTGGTCACGCCCTGCATGTCGTATAGGTAGCCGGTCTTGTAGTTGACGTGGGTGAGCATTACCACGGCCACGTCGGCGTCGATGGCCTGGGTCAGCTCGTCGGGGCTGTTCACCAAGCGCAGCGAATAACCCTGTTGCAGCAACTCGGCCAGGCCTTCGGCGATGTACAGGTCGGTGGGAAAGTTGCCGGCCTCGCTGACGATCACCTTGCGCGCCGGCGCCCGCTGGCGCTGCACACTCAACGCGGCACTGAGCACTTTGAACAGGTTGATCGAGGTGGTATCGGTGATCGCCACTTCGCCATCGCGTGCGCCGATCAGCGGGGCCAACCGGTCGCCCAGGCGCAGGGACAGGTCCGCCCAGCCCGCGCTGTTCCAACTGCGGATCAAACCGTCGCCCCACTCTTGGGCAATCACCTGTTGCGCCCGTGCCAGCGATGCCACGGGGCGGGCGCCCAGGGAGTTGCCGTCCAGATAGATCACGCCGTGGGGCAGAGCGAACTGCTCACGCAAAGGCGCCAATGGGTCCTGGGCATCAAGGGTTTGGCAATGGCTTCGAAGGGGCATGGGCGATCCTGGTTTTTATAGGAGAAGATGAACCAAATTATTAACGAAGCTTTAGAGAATTTTCGTGCAAAGTGGAGGGCAACAAGCTAATTAAGCTGTAGGAAATTCGAATTAAACCTCTAAATACGCGGAATTATTCTAAGCATGATTCTTGACCCCACCGACCTGCGCCTCCTGCATTTCCTGCAACAGGATGGCCGTATCAGCAACCAGGAACTGGCGGAAAAAGTCGCCCTTTCGCCCTCTGCCTGCCTGCGCCGCCTACGCCTGCTGGAGAGCGAAGGCGTGATCAGCGGCTACCGGGCGGTGCTGAATGCCGAGCAACTGGGGATCGAATTGGAGGCCATCGTTCACCTGTCTTTGCGCCAGGACGTGGAGGATTGGCACGAGACGTTCATCAAGAAAGTGCAAGGCTGGCCGGAAGTGGCCAGCGCCTATGTGATCACCGGCGCCAGCAACTATGTGCTGCGGGTACAGGCGCGCAACCTCAAGCATTTTTCGGACTTTATCGTGAACCACCTGAACCGCACGGCGGGGGTGACGGATATTCGCTCGGAGATCGTGCTGCAGAAAATCAAGGATCGGGATGAGGTGCTGGATCTGGTCGTGCGCAAATAGTCAGCCACGCCCCCATTCAAATGTGAGAGGGCGTTAGCCCGGCAAGCACGGCGACCTCAACGATGGTGGAATCCGCCCAACAATGGCTGTTGGATCAGGCACTTGATGGCGTTCAGCTGTATTACGAACAGTTCACGCAGAGTAATATCTGACCCCAGCACTTCTGAGGGGCTGATGCGGCCTGCACTCACCCTTAAGAAAAACAAGTAGAAGGGAACGTTAATGGCGGATGACATGGTTAACCCGGTGGGCCTCAAGCGTGGCTTGAAGAACCGGCATATTCAGCTGATCGCTTTGGGCGGCGCCATCGGTACGGGGTTGTTCCTCGGCTCGGCCGGGGTGCTCAAGTCTGCCGGGCCGTCGATGATCCTCGGCTACGCGATCGCCGGTTTCATCGCCTTTCTGATCATGCGCCAGCTCGGCGAAATGATCGTCGAAGAGCCGGTGGCCGGTTCTTTCAGCCACTTCGCGCACAAATACTGGGGCGGTTACGCGGGTTTCCTGGCGGGCTGGAACTACTGGGTGCTGTATGTGCTGGTGGGCATGGCCGAACTGACGGCGGTGGGCAAATACATCCAGTTCTGGTGGCCGGAGATTCCGACCTGGGTCAGTGCGTTGGTGTTCTTCGTCGCGGTGAACTTGATCAATACGCTGAACGTGAAGTTCTTCGGTGAGGCCGAGTTCTGGTTCGCGATCATCAAGGTGGTGGCGATTGTCGGCATGATCGTGCTCGGCTGCTACTTGCTGTTCAGCGGCAGCGGCGGCCCCCAGGCCTCCATCGACAATCTGTGGAGCCACGGCGGGTTCTTCCCCAATGGCGGCATGGGGCTGTTGATGTCCATGGCGTTCATCATGTTCTCCTTCGGTGGCCTGGAGCTGGTGGGCATCACCGCCGCCGAGGCCAGCGAACCGCGCAAGGTGATCCCCAAGGCGATCAATCAGGTGGTGTACCGCATCCTGATTTTCTACGTGGGTGCGCTGACCGTGCTGCTGTCGCTGTATCCATGGGACCAATTGCTGCAAACCCTCGGCGCGTCGGGCGACGCTTACAGCGGCAGCCCGTTCGTGCAGATCTTCTCGCTGATCGGTAACGACACCGCTGCGCACATCCTCAACTTCGTGGTCCTGACCGCGGCGCTGTCGGTGTACAACAGCGGTGTGTACTGCAACAGCCGCATGTTGTTCGGCCTGGCCGAGCAAGGCGATGCGCCCAAAGCGCTGATGAAGCTCAACAAGCAAGGCGTGCCGCTGCGAGCCCTGGCGATCTCGGCGCTGGTGACGATGCTGTGCGTGGTGGTCAACTACGTCGCGCCGCAGAGCGCTCTGGAGTTGCTGTTCGCCCTGGTGGTTGCCTCGTTGATGATCAACTGGGCGCTGATCAGCATTACCCATATCAAGTTCCGCAAGGCCATGGGCCAGCAAGGCGTGGAGCCGTCGTTCAAGACCTTCTGGTTCCCGTTCAGCAACTACCTGTGCCTGGCGTTCATGTTGATGATCGTCAGCGTGATGCTGGCCATTCCGGGGATTCGCGAGTCGGTCTTTGCGATGCCGGTGTGGGTGGGGGTGATCTATGTGGCCTACCGGTTGCGAATGAGTAAGGCGAAAGCGGTCGCCGCTGCGCAGTGATAGCCATTTGGGAGGGGGCTAGCCCCCTCCCATATTTGTTTACAGCGTGGAACGCACTCGCCACAGCTCGGGGAACAACACCGTGTCGAGCATCTTGCGCAGGTAACCCACGCCTTCGGTTCCACCGGTGCCCGGTTGGAAGCCGATGATGCGCTCCACCGTGGTCACATGGCGGAAGCGCCACTGGCGGAACGAGTCCTCCAGGTCGATAAACTTTTCGGCCAACTGGTACAGGTCCCAGTAACGGCTCGGATCGCGATACACCTCGCGCCATGCCGCCTCCACCGAGTCATCGTGTACGGTCGCGGCCGTTGGGTCGCGTTCGGCGCGTTGCGGGTCAATCGCCAAACCGGCCTTGACCATCAAATTGATCGCCTCGTCATACAGCGACGGCGTGGCAATCGCCACTTGCAGTTGCTGCAACAATTCCGGTCGATGGGCATGGGGTCGCAACAACGCTGGGCTCTTGTTGCCGAGAATAAATTCGATCTCACGGTACTGAAACGACTGGAACCCCGACGACTGCCCCAGGAACGGGCGAATGGCCTTGTATTCCGAAGGTGTCATGGTCGCCAGCACGGCCCAGGCATGCACCAGTTGGTCGAAGATTCGCGACACCCGCGCCAGCATCTTGAACGCCGGCGGCAACTCGCCCAGGCGCACGTGTTCGCGGGCGGCCTTGAGTTCATGGAGCATCAGCTTCATCCACAGCTCGGAGGTCTGGTGCTGGATGATAAACAGCATTTCGTTGTGGTCCGGCGACAGCGGGTGCTGGGCGCTGAGCACTTTGCCCAGGTCCAGGTAGTCGCCGTAGCTCATGGACTCGGAAAAATTCAGCTCGGCGTTATGCCATTCTTCCGGGGCTTGGTAGTCGGCAGAAAAGGGACATTGGCTCATCGCGTGGGCTCCTTGAGCGGGCGCAGGATTGCGCGGACCGGGCTGGCGTCGAGGTGGGCAAAGCGCAGCGGCAAGGCGATCAGCTCGTAGTCGCCCTCCGGCACGTCGTCGAGCACGATGCCTTCGAGAATCGCCATGCCATGCCGGGCCACGGCGTTGTGAGAGTCCATGGTCTTGGACTGTTGCGGGTCCAGGGACGGGGTGTCGATACCGATCAGCCGCACCCCCAGGCTGGCAAGCCGCTCGATGGTTTGCGGGGCGATGGCGGTGAAATTCTCATCCCACTCGGTCAGCGGCGCTTGTGGATAAGTACGCAGCAATACGCGCTCGGGCAAGTTATCCACACGACCGTCGAGCTGATGAGGCTGCACCAGCGCGCCACTGTCCAGGCAATGCAGCACTCGGCAAGGGCCCATGTACACATCCAGCGACACCTCGCCAATCGGCGCGCCGTCGGCGCTGTAGTGCAGCGGTGCATCCACATGGGCGCCGGTATGCGGCGACAAGGTCACGCGCCCGACATTCACCGGACACTCCGGGCCGAACTGCCATACGCGTTCTTCCTGAAACGGCGTATCGCCCGGCCAGGTGGGCGTGGCGGCGCTCAAGGGCGGGCTGATGTCCCACCACGTTTTTATTGGGTTCATGCTCAAGGCTCTCGGTCGTTACTGGGGTGAATGATACGAGGGCCTGCTGTGAATTTTCTTGCAAATTCTGGCGTAAGAGGGGAGTTCTTTCGCACTTACTGCGAGAAAAAGGCTTATTCACGCTCGAATATGTCGCCTGATGTGGGAGGGGGGCTTGCCCCCGGTTAAGTGGGCCAGTTGATCCAGGTGCCCGTTGTGACGCCGCCATCGAGGGCAAACCCCTCCCACACTGACCTCGCCGTGCCAATAACCCCCTATTCATCTGCGCTTCTGGACATCCCGATGTCGAGTTCAGACCACTGAGGGTGCTGGCGACGCTATAGGGTTCGACTCTCGTTTCCTTGCCTCGGAGTCATCATGTCCAAGCCCATTACCGTACTGCGCGACACCCATCCCTTGCCGGTCCTGGATGCCTGCAAATGGGAGAAGCTCGAAGGCGACCCGCACACCGTCAACCTTAACGCCTACACCAGCGAAGACGGCAGCAAGATCATGGGCACTTGGATCTGCACCCCAGGCAAGTGGTACGTGGAATACGTGAAGTGGGAGTACTGCCACTTCCAGGAAGGCTACTGCGTGATCACGCCTGAGGGGATGGAGCCGATTCACTTGCGGGCTGGGGATATCTTTGTGGTGGAGCCAGGAATGAAGGGAACGTGGGAAGTGGTCGAGACGGTGCGTAAGTATTTTGTGTTCGCCTGAGTAATCACCCGCTTATGGGGGGATTGAGCAGGCTGGTGGTGAGCGGGCTGGTCCTGCTCACCACGCAGTTTCCTTTGCGTAGGATCTACTTGGGCTTGCAATAGCTGTTAACGATCGCCGAGAAGTCCTTGCCGCCCTCCCCGCGCTGGCTCATGGATTGATACAACTGTTGGGCCACAGCGCCCAGAATCACCGGTTGCTTGGCCTGGCGGGCAGCTTCGGTGGCCAAACCCAAGTCCTTGAGCATCAGGTCCGCGCCGAAACCGCCGGTATAGCCGCGAGACGCCGGGGCAGTTTCGATCACGCCTGGCCACGGGTTGTAAGTGTCGGAACTCCAGCAGCGCCCGGTGGAGCTGTTGATAATGCCCGCAAGCACCTGGGTGTCGATCCCCAGCGCATCGCCCAAAGCCATGGCTTCGCTGACGCCCACCATGCTGATGCCCAGCAACAGGTTGTTGCAGATCTTGGCGATCTGACCAGTACCTACTTCACCGCAATGCACGATGTTGCGGCCCATTTGCCCCAGCACCGGTTGCAGGGTAGCGAACAGTTCCGGGGTGGCACCGACCATAAAGGTCAGCGTACCCGCCTGGGCGCCGCCGGTGCCGCCGGAGACGGGCGCGTCGGCCATCGCCACGCCGTGTTTGGCTGCCGCTGCGGCCACGTCGCGAGCAGTCTGCGGGTCGATGGTGCTGCAATCCACCGCCGGCACGCCGCTACCGATACCGGCGAGTACGCCATCGTCATTCAGCCACACGCTGCGCACATGGGCGGCGGCGGGCAGCATGGTAATCACCAGCTCCGCGCCCTGGGCCGCATGGCGTGGCGAGTCGCTAATGGTACCGCCCAGTTCGGCGAGTTCCTTGAGCACGGTCTGGTTGAGGTCGAACAGGTTCAGCGCGTGGCCGGCCTTGATCAAGTTGCGGGCCATGGGCGCGCCCATGTTGCCCAAACCGATAAATGCAATCTTCATGAGGTTCTCCCGGAATCAGCGCAGGTTGATGGTGGTGTTGACGCCATCGTTGACCGTGTCGTCGTCGAACCAGCGGCTCGTGACGGTTTTGGTCTGGGTGTAGAACTGCACCACTTGCTTGCCGTAGGGGCCGAGGTCGCCGAGCTTGGAACCACGGGAACCGGTGAAGCTGAAGAACGGCACCGGCACAGGGATCGGGATGTTGATACCCACCTGGCCCACGTCGATTTCGCTCTGGAATTTACGCGCCGCCGCCCCACTCTGGGTAAACAGGCCGGTGCCATTGCCGAATGGGTTGGCGTTGACCAGGGCGATGGCCTCATCAAGGGTGTCGACTTCGATCACCACCAGCACCGGGCCGAAGATTTCTTCGGTGTAGATGCGCATGTCCGTGGTCACGCCCGAGAACAGGGTCGGGCCGACAAAGTTGCCCTGCTCGAAACCCGGTACCTGGATGTCGCGACCGTCCAATTCGAGCTTGGCGCCTTGCTGTACACCGCTTTCGATCAATTCCAGGATGCGTGCCTTGGCGCGCTTGGAAATCACCGGGCCGACATCGGTGCCGGCTTCGCTGCCGGCGTTGACCTTGAGCTTCTGTGCCAGCGCCTTCAGGTCCGGCAGCCATTGCTTGGACGCCCCCACCAGCACCACCACGGAGGTGGCCATGCAGCGCTGGCCTGCCGCACCGAAACCGGCGCCGACCAAGGCATTGAGGGTGTGTTCGCGGTTGGCATCCGGCAGCACGACGGCGTGGTTCTTGGCGCCCATCATCGATTGCACGCGCTTGCCGTGCTTGCCGGCCAGGTCATACACATGGGTGCCGACGGCGGTGGAGCCGACGAAGGACACCGCCTTGATGTCCTTATGGGTGCACAGTGCATCTACCACGTCCTTGCCGCCATGCACCACGTTGAGCACACCGGCCGGTACGCCGGCTTCCAGCGCCAGCTCCACCAGCAGCATGGTCGATAGTGGGTCCTGTTCGGACGGTTTGAGGACGAAGGTGTTACCACAGGCGATGGCCATCGGGAACATCCATAGCGGAATCATCGCCGGGAAGTTGAACGGGGTAATGCCCGCACACACGCCGATGGGCTGGCGCAGGGTGTAGGTATCGACGCCACCGGCGACGTTCTCGGCGAACTCGCCCATTTGCAGGGTACCGATGGAACAGGCGTGCTCCACCACTTCCAAGCCACGGAAAATATCGCCCTCGGCATCGGCAATAGTCTTACCCTGCTCGGCGCTGAGCACGACGGCGATGCGTTTGGAATGTTCGCGAATCAACGCCTGCAGCTTGAGCATGATGCGCATGCGCGCGCCGATCGGCGTCAGCTTCCAGGTCTGGAAGGCGCGATGGGCGGCATCGATGGCGGCGTTGACTTCATCGGCGGTGGCAAACGGGACTTTGGCCAGCACTTGCTGAGTGGCGGGGTTGACGATGTCTTGCCATTGGGTGGTCTTGGACTCGACCCACTCACCGTTGATCAGCAACTTGACCGGTTGTACGGAAATTTCGGCAGATGCGTTCATGTGGTCTCCAATTCTTATTTATATGCAGAGAACCAAGGCGTTGAACCGCCTTGAAGAATGAGGCGTTCGGACTGTTTTTGGAGTATAGATGTGCAAATCTCTAATAAGAACGCACATAAAAGCCGGACCAATATGCAAAAAAACATCACGTCGCTGGGCTCCCTGAACTGGGATGACCTGAAGTTTTTCCTCGAAGTGGCCCGCACCCGCAAGGCCAGCGTCGCCGCCAAGCGCCTGGCGGTGGACTACACCACGGTGTCGCGGCGCATCAGTTCGCTGGAAGTGTCATTGGGCACGCTGCTGTTCGAAAAATCCCGCACCAACGGCTTTGTACTCACCCCCGAAGGCCAACGATTGCTGGGCTACGCAGAGTCCATTGAAAGCACCCTGCACATGGCCTGCGAGCAGGTGTCCGGCTCCGGTGTCGCACTGTCCGGGCATGTGCGCATGGGCTGCACCGAAGGCTTCGGCAGCTTCTTCGTCACGCCGCAATTGAGTCACTTTGTCGACACCTACCCGGCTATCTCCGTCGACATCCTGCCCTTACCCCACTTCATCAGCCTGTCCAAGCGCGAAGCCGACATCGTCATCGCCCTGGAACGCCCAGAACACGGGCCGTACGTGTGCTGCAAACTGTGCGATTACACCCTGCAGTTGTACGCCACCCAGGATTACCTCGACCAACATCCGCCGATCCAACGTCCGGCGGACCTGGCCACCCACCCGTTTATAAGTTACGTCGATGACCTGGCCTTCAGCTCCGAGCTGCTCTACCTGGCCAACGTAGTCCCCGGCGCCAGCGCCAGCCTGCGCAGCACCAGCGTGATTGCCCAGTACGTCGCGGCACAACAGGGCCGCTCGATGGCGATACTGCCGTGCTTCCTGGCGGCACAAGACCCACGCTTGTTGCCGGTGCTGGGGGAGCAAATCACGATCACGCGCCAGTTCTGGATGTATTGCCGCGAAGACCTGCGCAAGCTCAAGCGGATCACCCTGTTGTGGGATTACATCCGCGAAGTCACTGAGCAGAATCAGCGGCTGTTGATGGGGGAAAGTCGGGCGATGTTGTTCGCCGACTGACTGTTCTTCAAGGAATCAGGTAGCGGAATCGTACCGATCTCAGCAGGCCTTTGCCAAAGGTTTGTAACTGCGGTTGGTACGCAACTTGTAACACCTCGACGTCCACATTCGAAGACGCACAGGCACTCGATAAGGACCACGCGAGGCCGCCCATCGCAGACGTATTGAACACCTGTCGCTCAGTCATGTACTGCACATGCATACAGCATCCGGTGCTTGCGTGATGGAAAACGATTTGATCGACGACAGCGGGTTTGAACTGGGGATGCCCACCCGCGTAGAGATGCTGAAGCACCAGTGCACCCTGCTTTGTGCGGAGCTGGAGACAACCCGCCAAGACTTAAGGAAGGCCCATCAGAACATCGCCAAGCCGATTGTGATGCACAGGGATAGCTCAACTGGGCTTGCAATGTTGAAGGTTGAGCATGAGCGGTTGGAGTGGACGCTGAATGACATGTACAACCGGGAGCGTGATAGGAAAGTGGTACGGATGGGGGATGCATACGGGGACACTCACTGCAAAAACCATAATCACTTGGCAGCGGTTAACCCTTTTAAAGCTGTGTTGCACTCGCCTTAATAGAGCGTTTTTTTTGTGATAAGGGTCGCGCCCCTAAAATCCACTCGACCGTTTTCGATCATTGAAAATTGATGAAAAAAAGCTCGGTCCAGCAGTATTGCGGCTTACACGTAGATTCGCTCTTTCACACACAATTTACGCACAGGCTTATCCACAGGGAGTACGTTGCAATCCCCCCTCAAAACGCATTATCTTGTATCCCGACGACAAAAAAACCCTAGATGTGGGGTTTGCCGTTAGCTGCTGACCTCGAATGAGGTACTTAGAAAAGTCTGCGAGTGGTCGTGTTCGGTCTGGACAACTTAGATCACAACCACCCGCACCAACTAAAGCTAAACAGTAGCGATTACGTTAGCCCTAGGGGGAATGCATTGAGCCAAACATTGACGGGATCGTCAACGGTTCTCTGCTGGCCGGTCCTCCCTAGGTCTGACAAATCCATCCTTATCTACACAGGTGAATTGTCATGCCTAGCAATACGAAGCAATCCTCATCCAAGGTGGCCAAATTGGCCTCCGAAACCCTCAGCAGCTCAAACGCCTCCGCGATTGCTAAACGCCTCGCCGCCTCAGCGTTAGCTCAAACCCACTCCACAAAACAGACAAGTGCTGAGATGGAAACGGTTGCGGGCAAGGTTCTCCAGAGCGACAAATACAGCAAGGAAACGAAAGCCCTCGCTGCGTCTGTTGTCTCCCAATCCAACCAAGCGCGGGGGAATTAATCATGCCTTACCACGCGGTTGTAACGGTAGATTTGGATAACGGCGTCAGCTCAACAGCTCGCACGAAATTCAACGAGGAGCTGAAGAAAAAGAACTTCAGCAAACACAAACTCACGACTCTCTGGACAGCGGTCTTTACACCAGCGACAACGAGAGAGGGCGCAGTCAAGTATGCCCGCGACAGTATTGATGCTGCTGCTGCGTCCGCAGGTATTTCCACCTACGAAGCCTTCGTGTCAATCAGCGAGGCGCCGCCAGTCGAGTGGAAGAAAAGCGCGACAAACCCTTTGTTAGAGGGGCTGTTGCGGTTCCAGAAGTAAAAAGCTTTAGGCCCCACCTCGGTGGGGTTTTTCACATCTGGCGGACTTTGTTCTGACAGTGAAGGCGGAACGTGCGGCTATTGCACTACTGTTGCTTCACGGCCACCGAAAGGCAGAAAGCACCCGCCAGCGCTCTTCATCAAGAATCTCACCTTCAGTTCACTACCCTTAGCAAGATTGTATCCAGCGGCCTTGTCCGCGAATTCGACCTTTAGGTCTTGAGTCCCGACGTGATCTACGTTCAACGAAACCTCGTCGGACTCCAACAGCACAATTTGGCCGCTCCATGTCATCCAGTGGTCTTTGTACTTGGCCTTGAATATGTCGTCTTTCTTCTGATCGCTGTAGGTGCTTTTACACCCCACGTCTGCGTTTACCTGCGCGTATGTCGCAGAGCTTTCGGGGTGCTGATCGACAGAACGGGAGGGTGAAGAGGTGGTACTTGCTGATGATGCTACTTGAGTTTTGTCTGGCGATTGGGAACTGAGCGGTAGCCAGAAGATGAAAACGAAAAGCCAAACAAACCCGATCACCCTAGACTGAGTCGAGTACCCCCTGCGGAGCAAGAACCAGACGAATACTGGGGCGAGTACCACGTTCCCAAGGAAGAGTGGGAGGCTGACCATGCGATGTGTAGGTTGGTAGGGCCGTGGACTGGCTGGTTGGCTACTCGACTTCACTGGAGCGCCGCAACCGGGGCATGATTGGGCGGTATCACTGATTTCCTTGGAGCATTCGTAACACGCGATGAGTGCCATACCACTTCCCTGTCAAAAAACGGCAGTTTGCCATTACCTTATCTGGGCGGCAATTAGCTGAACAACCTACGGAGCAAGGCAATGAGCGAAAGGTCTATCACACAGTTCTTCTCTGCCCTGAAGGCTCCACTGCGCATGATGAGGCAGTCTTGGGGAGCTGTGCGGGATGACGGAGCCGTGTTTCTGCGAGTGTGGCAGGATCGGTGCGAGACGTACGACGGCGTTCGGTATGTCCAGCTAACGCATTTGGAGAAATATGGCGGCGACAGCAGCAACTTCGGATACAACGAGCGAAAAACCCACGTTGAAATGATCTGCATGGGTGCTCCCTGCTATCTGGTGATGTGTTTGGCAAAGGACACAGAAGCCAAGCCGCGTGACATCAAGTCGTTCAACAAAGACACGATCTTTGTGGGTGGGGCGTTGATGCAATTCGATCAGGATTGGTGGATTGAGCTGGCGGGCAAAGTTGAATCTCATAAGCTGATGTCAGGGTCACTGTGACAGCGTGGTGGCGATTAACCGTCCTAGAAATGTTCACAAGCGTGGGAGCGCGAAATCAAATCCCCCGCCAAAAATTTTGGCCTCATGCCGATGGCGTTTCAGTTCTCAGCCAGAAAATAATGGCGTTAAAGCCAGAGCTATCAAGTGGCGAGCAGCGGCCTTAGTGAGATCGGTCCAAGCGGGACCCAAAATAAGTTGAAGGACCGCAGAGACCACAAAGTCCGCTCAATGCAGGCTATGGTGACGCTCAGGGTGGTCAGGCTTTCAGTTCACGCTTGATCCTGTAGACGGTGGCAACACCGCAACCAGCGAGTGTCGCTATCTCATCAGCAGACATGGTTGGGTGTTTGCCCATGACCGTAGTCACCTTGTCCCACATCGCGGCATTCTTTGCCTTGCCAGCTGGCTTCCAGTCAGGATCGGCAGCCTTCTTATTCTCCAACCCTTGCTTGATGCGTTCCACACGCTTCTCTTGATCCAGTCGTGCCATGGTCGCCATAAGATCAATCAGCATGTTGTTGATCACATCCATGATTTGACCTGTGATTCCTTTGGCCTCAACCAGCATGTGACTGGTAGGCAGATCGGCCACAACCAACCGAAGCCCCTTGGCCTTGATAGTGGCTTTGAGAGTGTCCCAGTCAGCTTGTGAGAGACGACTGAGGCGGTCTACAGACTCAACCAATAGCACGTCTCCACTCTCGGCAGTGTCGAGCAAGGCGAGCAGCTCAGGACGATTGAGTTTGGTTCCACTGATATTCTCGGCGTACACGCCAACGATGCTCAAACCTTTCTCGACAGCGAACAACTCAAGGGCGACTTTTGCACGGTTGGCGTCTTGGTCTTTGGTCGACGCTCGGAGGTAGAGGTGGGCATTCATGGCTGACTATCCTTTAGCATTAAATTTGATAGGATAATGATAGCAAAATCGTATAGCTATTCGCAATAGGCATTTGATAGTGCTTGCTGAGCAGTTCTTGGACTACCGGATAGGTCTACTGCTTTGATAGCGATTATTGTCGGAGCTTGAGGATTCCAGCGGTGATCGCGGACGCATTCACATCAAGGGTTGCCAATGCGGTGATCGCGTTTTCATGGGCTTCGCTTGAACCGGTGGATTTTGCCCATAGGGCCAGCTCTTCGATTGCGGCGGCAATAGCATGCTGGTTGTGCAACAACAGAGTCAGCACGTCGCTGTGGCGATATTGGCGTCTGGCATGTCTGTTCGTCCGTGGATATGGCAATCACTCAACACACTCAAAGGTGTAGTTACGGTCCCAGTAGTCGCCCTTGATCGTCATCTTGGCGTAACGCTTATGCTTCAGGCATTCAGCATCAGCCAATCTCTGTGCTTCTGATGCATTCAAAGACTGCGACTCGATAACCACGTTGCGGGGGTTAGAGCTGACCACTGATGTGGAGCACCCGCTCAAGGCAATGGCAATTCCGATCACGACGGCATGGCACCATATAAACGGGGGCGGGTATCGGTCGATCTTGTGCATGGCAATGCTCCATCGGTGATCGAATCATCCTAGCCCAGCTCTCTACCAGTTGGTACTTGTCCAGAGCCCCCCCAGCGGGATGCAGCTTGACTGCACGTAAGCCTAGATTGACCATAAGGCCATCTGCAAGCATGGATGGCTGAAATGTCCCCAAGAATCCGGTATGTCGAAACAAGTGATGAGTACAGAGTTAGGTATGTTGAATACGAACTCTTTGAGGGAACACAATGCTTTGAGCTGCTAGACAGCGATCGTCAGAAGGCAAAGCAGAAGATTGCTGAACTCTCCCAACACTTGAAGAACTCCACCTATCTCAACTTGTCCGTAAAGTGGGGCTTTTGCTGGGCAGAGTACGAGAACAACTCAGGCTACATGACTCATGAGCCTTTGAAGTTTGAAGATTTCCTAGCCGACACTTGCAAGACATTCATGCCGACATTAGGCACAGGTTTGAATGGTGGCATGATGCGGGAAGACCATAGGCTTAGGAAGCACATCTATCACGACCACCATGTGCCTGAGCTTAAAGGCACCATGAGAGAGATTGATATTAGGTTTGGTCCTAAAGTGCCTCAAGACTATTATGGTAACTACGATTACAGCAAGTATCCCGGTGGCTACAGTCCATCCGTTTCCTACAGTGGAGAAGGTGATTACTGAATGATGGGTAGTCCGATTGAAATGCCTTTTGAAACAGCACGGGAACTACTGGAATATGTCTCCCCTCTCAACTCGGTTTGGGACAAAGCCCGGTACATTTTCAGGGGCCAGCCTAGTGCCGATTACAAGCTGATACCATCCGTTTGCCGGACTGGTGAGGGCTCGTTTGCACACGGAGCACCTAGGCGTATGTTTGATAAGTCCAGTGCAAATCAGATTGGGTTTGAATTGGAGATACTGAGAAAATTCCTAGATGGTTGTGATAGGTCTGGCCTGCCAGTGCCGGGCTACTCTGAGCAACTGAAAAGGAAGTTTTCAGAGTTTCCGTTTTTGTTCCCTGAATCTTTTCTGCCTTGGCCACCTGAACAGCTCTTTGAAATCATGGCTGTTGCTCAACACTACGATGTGCCTACACGCCTCCTAGATTGGACTGAGCGAAGCTATGTGGCCTGTTACTTCGCAGCATCATCAGCCAATTTTGAGTTGGATAGTCATACTCATTTGCCCAAGATTGCAGTATGGGCGTTAGATACTACATACCATGACGACTGGGAAACAGTAAAGATCATTAGGACGCCCGGAGGCACTAGCAGGAATCAGGCAGCACAGTCGGGATTATTCACAACACACAATGTGACAAGATATGGCATCAATGATGAGTATCAGTCAGAAGCCCTAGATGATGTTAAGGAAATCTATTGCAGGGGCAGAAGTTCCCGACCACTGATAAAAACGACACTGCCAGTCACTGAGGGGCCAGAGCTATTAGAGTTGCTGTCAAAGCTTGGCGTTGACGGATCAACTCTGTTCCCCGGCTATCATGGAGTAGCTAAGATGGTGCGTGATTGGGCTAACGTTGAGGTTGGTGTTAGGTTGTCTCAAGATGCTATTGATCAAGCCAATGCTGACAACTACGACCATGACCCGGACTTTCATTGAGCATAGAAAAGCCAGCTCTAATGGCGAGCAATCCGTCACTCAACACAGGCTATACGCCCCGTGTTTGCTGGTGCTGGGGCGTATCGGTCTCGGTAGAATCTCTACTACATATCCGGGTAGGCTTCTTTGTATGGAATGGCCTTTGGAGCAACTTCAAGACAAACCCTTTCCAAGTGCTTTGCCACTTCTAGCACTTCCATACTTAGCACACTAATTGCCTTGGCCTCATAGCCGTAGCGAGCATTGTAGAAGTACCCTGAAAACTCTTTCAGCTTCTGCTCAAGCGGCAACTCAGGTGCAAGCTCCTTTGAGGTATCTAAGATGAGTTGGCGGTAATTGGCTGGAATCTTCCTGAACAGCTTGTCTAAGAAGTGGCCTCTGTCTGATTCCACAGCACTTTGATACATCGTCAAGCCACCGGGCAAAGCAATATCAATGGGCGTGCTATCGTCTTTGGCAAGGAATGACTTCAAGAAAAGTTCCATAGAGAAGCCAGCCAGAACACATGCAGGCCGCCATTGACCTACATCCCCATGCTTCACAATCAATGAAGCGGCTTTGAGATATGAACTTCCCTCTTCTATAACTTCCCAGCTTGGCAATGGCAAGAATGGCATTACAACTCCGTCTGTGATTCCTCGTTGGTAGCGTAGAAGATTACCACAAAAGGAAAGCCGCACATAGATGAACTGTAGAAGGCTCAGGAGATGGTTTAAGGGCGCTGGGTATCTAGACATATTGCTCATGCACGAAACACGCTTAAAACGCCTTGCGGGACTCTGTACCGGTGTGATGGTGAGTGCTTGAACGAGTCACTAGATGCAACAACATATATCAAAAAATTTTTCATTGCCCGCCATTGAAAAGCCATCATACAGTCCCCAAATAGGCATAACTCCGCACTTCGCGGTTAACGACGCACAATGAAAGGAAGCGGCAAATGATTAGAGTGCTACTGTCCTTGGACTTGAAAAAGTCAGAGGATCAACGGGAAGCTTTCTATGTCTTCTTGAAAGATAAGGGTTGGAAGAAAACCCATGATGTAGATACTGTTTGGACCCTCGAATATGAGAATGCAAACCCTGATGATGATACATATCGAAAAATCAAAAAACACATCAAATCGACACTGATTGAAGCTTCTGAAGAGTTCAAGCTCTACAGAGTCGAATATGTAGCTCAGATTGGGAACGCTGAATACATTGCGAAAGCGATTAGGAAAGATGAAGGCGTGTACCAGCAATTCAACCGCCCTCTGCATGAAGAATGATAGGTGACAGAGTCCGGTGACTAAACACCACCGGATTTTAACCAGCAGGACCGGAATTTCCAGTACCCGGCGTGACGCCTGTGTGTTTGTGCGTACTGAATGGAATTCCATTAACTGTCCATTCGCCAACAACGTAGCCTTGGCCTGTCCAGTTGGTTTGAGACACGTTGACATTCATTTGTTGTGCATTGAGGGTGATGGAGTTGGAAGCGTTTGGCTCAATGTCCATCACAATACAGTGCCACACCACCTACCTTCACAGAAAAGAAGATGATCTTGCCGCTCTTGATTATACGGTGCAGAGAGAATCAACGGAGTTGAAGGGGTAGTCCCGTGTCGCATCGACACAGGATGATTCCTTTCATTTTCTGGGGAATTGATTTTCATCAATTATTATTCCCCAATAACCCTTGGAAGGTAGTGGCTTTGACCTACGGTCGAAGTGTATAAAGTTTAGACCTATCGGTCTGAGAGTTACCTTCATAGTGCGAATGCTTCACTTCTATATCCGAGCGTAATTCACCCATCAAGTGTGTCCTCTCTTACAGGTCGTTCGCTTCTCTCTCTTATCCGAGCGTAATTAAATCACGCCAGTCCTTGCAGTAGCCCGGTGTTGTCTTGGTGGTACGAGTCGGCAAAGTCCACTTCAAACTGTATCTGCTGACGTACAGTCGGATTGCGTTCAAGGTAGAACTCCATTCCTTCGATAGCGAAACGGGCACACTGGCAGATTCTCCGTGCTTGTTGGTCGCTCATCGTGCGTAAACCCTCAAGACGAATCACGCTCTTTACGTTCTCAGTGCTGATCTCATCAAGCATACAAGCCCGCAGTACATGGGAGGGACTTACGTTCATTTTCCCATTGCTGTCCTTGCCTACTGTTATGCAGGCGCCATAAACGTAATCATCAATCCAGCCAAGGCGTTCAGCATGGGCCACCTTGAAATGGCTAGCGTGCGGGTTGGGCGTTACCTTGGGCTTAGGTCCACGTTTACTGCGTTGTGCATCAAGATCAACAACCCCATCCGGCAGGCACTCCATTTCTTTCTCGATGATGCTCGGCCTTGGAGCAGGGTCAATCTCATAGCGAGAATGTACGACTGGTGCCTTGCCGGCTTGAGGCAGAGAGTAATCGTAGGGAGCAGGGGAAAGGTCGTGAGTGGTGTAGCAGCCCAATACCTCACCAGTGCTCTTGTCGACGACAAAACTGTCAACGGTAGTGGTACGGAGCTTGGTTAGTGCGGGACGAATGTCGGTAGCTGGTGTGGCGGCGGGAAGTACATTGTTGCGGACGAGCGTGGTCATCGTTTATCTCCTGTGTCAGTTCATTTCGATAGGCAGTTCCTCTCGGGTTGTGCCGGTTGGTTTTGTGAGTCCCAGACACGACGAAGCCTCCTTACAAGGGCACCAATTCGGTGGTTGTAGTGGAGGCTTCCAAGTTGTCTGTCTACCTACTGGGTAGGCGGCGGATTGTACACACTTTGCGACAATCGGTCAAGGAATATCTTGACAGGCCAGATTCCGCCAGAAACTAGTATTTATGGCGAGGAACACCTTTTGCTTAGTCCAGACAGCCATTTAGGACCGTAAACATTAGGCTGTACGAAAGTTGTTCCTCAGAACATGACGAATCCAGTGCAGGTTATGCTCGGGTTTATCGATGGTTTCTAACGAGTTTTCGGTGCCGCCAATAGCCCCAATAGCACAGTCACTGCCCCCCGCAAAAGAACAATTCTCGAAGCATCTCCGCGATGGTCTCAACAGGCACCCCTGAACCGTAAACATCAAAAGTTATCGTGCCCGACGCATGCCCCATCACAGCCTGTGCGTAAGCCGTAGGAACTCCTTTGGCTTGCATCAAGGACGCCAGCGAGTGTCGCATGGAATGAAACACCAAGCCGGGACCAAAGGATTCCCCAAGGGCCGCAGGGATTGCCTGTTGGTTAGCCCACTCACCGCCTGTCTTGTAGCCAATCTGAGCCAACGATTCCGACTCGCTGAGCTTGCACGTTTCGACGTACCGCATGAACGCTGCAAGGTCGAAACCGTAAGCGCCTTCCGTCAGTGGTACCAATCGTTCACTACGCTTGTTCTTGATTGACTTGCCTTCGCCTGCTTCGTTGATGTGAATGGCTGTGATACCTGACGCAAGGGTCTGTACATCTCTTACCGTCAACTGTGAGATTTCATTCAGACGCCCGCCAGTGATAGCCCCGAGGCTCAACAACCAGCGCTTCCATGAGGTCTCTGGCAGCGTATTGGAGTAAGCCACCAGCTTGCCTACCTGATCCTGCGTGAACGCCTTACGGCTCGATTCAGTGCCCTTCGTGAGCTTCAGTTTCTTGTCGTAAGACTTGGATATGTGACCGTTTTCAACTGACCATGCAAGGACAGCCGAGAGCTTCACGATCAGCTTATTGACCGTTGAGGGCATGCGGCCATCTGCAAGACGATCACGCAAAGCCACGAGATCAGCCCGTGAGTGCGTCCGCATGTCCAGCTCTCCAAGAGCAGCAGAGATAGTCCCGTGGCAAATCTTGGTTTCCTTAAGGGTCGATGCCTTCTGGTCCTGTCCACGGTCAGCCAAGTAGAGACCCGAGAGATTCTCAAAGGTCATCGCTGGTGCCAATACAGATAGACACACCGGGACGTCCGCTACAGACTTCATGAGTCGTGTAGAGCTGCCCACAAAGCCAGAGTGGCTATCATGCAATCCGCCCCACACCTGCGTAACGTCGCCATCACGTCCAGCCTCAAACAGCTCCATCGAGACAACACGGAAATGTTCCTTCAGCTTGCTCCACGAAGCATCAGGGTTATCCAAATGGAACGCCCTGACAAAGCCCGATAGCTGCTCAGCGGCATCCATAGCAGCCCTTCTGTTGCTGGTCTTCAGGGAAACCGAAGCGAGATTCTTGGTGCTACCTGTAGCCCTGAGACGCATGTAGTAAATACCGTTGCGACGGTAGTAATACGGCTTGGCGAGTCTTGTCGTCGGCCTCACAGGAAAAGCGAGGTTTGTAACGGTGTTTGTAACAGCAGGTTGAGCTGCAAGGATGCTCATAGCGGTTAGCCCCTGTATTCATTGGGTTAACCTGAGTTCCTTGAAGTTTTGGATGTATTGCCGGGAGGACTTAAGGAAGCTGAAGCGGATTACGTTGTTGTGGGACTACATCCGGGAAGTGACCGAGCAGAACCGGGGGTTGTTGATGGGGGAAACGCGGGAGATGCGATTTGCGGATTAATCGGCCGAAACCAGACCAACCGGTGGGTAGGGACTAGCCGTGGGTCAGCCACGCCGCCATCGGGTTCAAGCCCCCTCCCACATTTGATCTGGTTTCGTCAGCCAGGTATTCAACCTGCAATGCATTCTAGGTGGGAGGGGGCTTGCCCCCGATGGGGCCTGCTCAGTCGATACCTGTGTTGCTGACCCACCGCTACCGGGAGCAAGCTCATACTTGATCGGCATTCAGGTTGAAGCACCCGAAACCGCTCAGTCGGCAATCACCACAATCGCCACCCGTCGATTCTCGGTGCGCCCTGCGGCTGTATCGTTCGACGCCACGGGCTGGCTGCTGCCCAAGCCGCGCAGTTGGATGTTTTCTTCTTTCATACCCACGCTCGTCAGCACCGTGGCCACGCTTTTGGCGCGGCGCAGGGAGAGTTGCTCGTTGTAGGCTTCTTTGCCGGAGGCGTCGGTGTGGCCGTCCACGCGTACGCGCTCTATGCCCACGCCGAGCAGGGCTTTGCCGATGCGTTGGACGATCGCGGTGCTCGGCGGGTTGAGGGTTTCGATGTCGCTGCCGAACAGCACTTTGCCCGACAGACCGAATGCCCAGCCGTCATCCGTGAGTTCAAAGCCCTGTTGTTTGAGTACCGCGACTTGCGCCGGGGTCAGGCCTTTAGGGGGTTGTGTCTGACAGCCGCCGAGGGCCATCAAGGCCACCAGCACAGTAAGAAACAGAACGCGTGCAGTCGAGAACAAGGGATCAACTCCTGTGTTGAACGTTAACAGCAGAGTGCTCCGACTCTGCCGTGTGCTGGCCGCCCTGGGTCAGGCGTTTGGCCTGGTACATCGCCGCGTCGGCGGCATTGAGCAAGGTGCCGGGTGTGGCGCCATGCTCGGGGTAAATGGCAATGCCGATGCTGAGCGACGTCAGCACTTGAGAGCCACCCGGCACGTCAATCGGCATGTCCATGCTGGCGATGATCTTGTCAGCGATGCGCTGCGCGTCCTCGGCCTTGTGCAACGGCGCAAGCAGGATGGCGAACTCGTCACCGCCCAGGCGCGCCACCAGGTCACCGTCACGCAGTTGCGCGCGCACACGGGCAGCGACAGCCACCAGCACAGCGTCGCCGGCGGCGTGGCCGAAGTTGTCGTTGATGTCTTTGAAGCGATCGCTGTCGAGGAACAATACCGCGACCCGCTCGTCGAGCTTGGCCGCGCCGCGCAGGGCTCGAATCAGCCGACCTTCGAAGAACGCGCGGTTGGGCAGGCCGGTCAGGCTGTCGTGGTTGGCCTGGTGGGCCAGGGTTTCGTTTTCGCTTTGCAGGTGGCTTTGCCAAGCTTCCATTTCGCCGAGCAAGGCATTGAAGTCACTGCCCAGGCTGTCGAGTTCGGCGATGCGCGCGGGCGGTACACGTCGATCAAAATCCCGCTCGCTGCGAGCGGCGTGAGCCACGGCGGCCAGGCTTTGCAACGGCACGGTGATCCCGCGCAGCAGTCGCCGGGCCAAGTGTAATGCGACCCAGGCGCTGAGGGCGGTGCAGATCAGAATCCCGGCCAGACCGCTGAGCAGGAAGCGCAGCAGGCTGCCGCCGTGGCCGGTCAGGTGGATACTGCCGACGGTGCGGCCCTGGTGCAGGATCGGTTGGTTGATCGGCTGTTCAAGAAGGGCATGCGCCAGTGCCAGTTCCACCCGCGAGAGCATGCCGGTTTCGGGGCGTGCCCAGTGGGCCAATAACTTGCCGTTGGCGTCGAAAACGTCGGCATCGGCCACCTCTTCGGTGGACGCAATCAGGCTCAGTGCCTCGGTGGCTGCGGCGCGGTCGTTGAACACCACCGCCGCTTCCACGGTGTAAGTGATGGAGCGTGCGATAAGGTGCAAGTTGTGTTCGGCATAGACGCGCAGCGCCAGCACGCCGAGCAGGGTCAGGGACACACTGGCCAGGGTTACCGCCACCAGAGCCAGGATCAAATGACCACGGCCGATAACCGAGCGCAGGCTAGGTCGCACTTTCACATGGGTCATGGAGCAGGCGCCCGGCGGCGGGACAGTTGCAGCACGCTGGGGTGAATGCGCACGCCGCTGCGTGCCACCGAGTCGAGGTTGACCTCGAACGACACTTGTTCATCGCTTACGCGCAGGCAAAACAAGCTGCCGACGGTGCACTGGTCGCCGCCTTCGCTGATGCTGAGCACCGGGTGGCCGATCAACGAGGCAAACAATTGGCTGCGCTCATCGGCGGTAAGCTTGCCGATGTACACCGCGTCGCAGGCGTTGACGATATCGGGATGGTTGACCAACAGGCGCTGCACCACAACCGGACGACCGGTCGCCTGGATGGTGCCTTTGATCAGGTCATCGGTGTATTGGGTGGGCCCGACGATACACAGGCGCAATTGCGCCGGCTCCACCGGCCAGCGCGCGTAACTGAGAATACCGAGTACCACCTGAGTGACCGCCTGGGCACGCTGCGCGGCCATACCCTCGGTGGCCGGGACGTCCGCAAACCCGTGCGGCGCCAGCGCACACAGCAGCGCCATCAGCAGCAGGCGTCTCCAGCTCCAACGGCACTCTGTGGGCGAGACAGCCACGTTCATGCTGCGATTCTCTCAGGTGTTTTCGTGGGGTGATGCCGCAACGATAGCACAGCGGCGGAAAACCCCGCGAGGCAGTGCCTTCGCGAGGTCCGCTATTTTTTCAGAAAATTCAGGCAGTAGAATCAGAAATATTAGATGACCTATCAGTCAGTTTTTTAGGCGCCTTGATCCAACTCCAGCATTAACCCACTCAAGCGCTTGACCTTGCGCCGCACCGCTTCCTCAAACACACCGCCGCGCGGCTCGATCAGGCTGAACCAACGCTTGGCGCGGGTGATGCCGGTGTATATCAATTCCTTGGTCAACACCGGGTTCAAGGCGTCGGGCAGGATCAGCGCAGTGTGGGTGAACTCCGAGCCTTGGGATTTGTGCACGGTCATGGCGTACACGGTTTCCACATCGTTCAGGCGGCTGGGCAATACGAATCGCACGCCGCCCTGGCCGTCATTACGTGGGAAAGCCACCCGTAGCACCTGAGGGCCACCGTCGCTTTCGGGCAGTTTGAGGGCGATGCCGATATCGCCATTCATCAGGCCCAGGCCGTAGTCGTTGCGCGTCATCAGCACCGGGCGGCCTTCGTACCATTGCTCGTCACCCTCGATCAGCCGCACTTTGCGCAGCGCCGCGGTGATTCGCAGGTTCAACCCCTCCACACCCCACGGACCTTTGCGCACGGCGCAGAGCAATTGGAATGCGTCGAAGGCCTGCAACAATTGCTGCGCCCAGGCCGTCCAGGCGTGGTCGTCACGGGGGGTGGCGGGTGATGGACGCGCCGATTGCAGCAGGTTCAGGTAATAGCGATAGCCTTCGGCACCACCGCCCTGCCCGTCCAGCACCAGGCGCTCAAGCGCGTGGTCGTGTTCGCCCTTGAGGCTGACGCAGAACAGGTCGCTGTGGCTGCGCGCGGCCAGCAGCTTGCGGGCCTCTTCGGCATTTTGCTGGTTGACCCAGCGCGCCAGTTGGCCGATGCCGCTACCTTCGCCGAACCGCCGCGAATAGCGCAGCATCACCACTTGTTGCGCCAGGGGATGGCTGTGGTCCAGGTCTTCGCTCAGGCCGCTGGTGCTGAGGTCTTCACCGCTGACGGCTTGTAGCCACTGGCGCGTGTCGGGGCTGTACCAACCGGCTTCGGCGTCGCGGCATAAATCGCCGAGCACGGCACCGGCTTCCACCGAGGCCAGTTGATCCTTGTCGCCCAGCAATACAAGACGGGCGTGAGGCGGCAGCGCGTCCAGCAGATTGGCCATCATCTCCAGGTCGATCATCGAGGCCTCATCCACCACCAGTACATCCAGGGGCAGCAAGTTGCCCGCGTGATGACGGAAATGCCGAGTGCCCGGACGACTGCCCAGCAAACGGTGGACGGTGGTGACTTGGGTCGGGATCTTTTCCCGCACCGTATCGGGAACACTCAGCGACAGCACTTGCTGGCTGATGGATTCGGTCAGGCGCGCCGCCGCTTTGCCAGTGGGAGCGGCCAGGCGTATGCGCAGCGGGTTGCCGGATTCCACGGCCGGCGCCTGCAACAGCGCGAGCAGGCGCACCACAGTGGTGGTTTTGCCGGTACCGGGGCCGCCGGTAACGATGCTGAACGCCCCTCGGGTAGCCAGGGCGCAGGCGAGTTTCTGCCAGTCCACTACGCCGTCGGGCGCGGGTTGAGCGAACAGGCCATTGAGCCGCTCGGGCAAATCGGCGGTGAAGTTTTCCTGTGTCGCCAGGCGCTGGCGCAATGCGGAATCGATGCGTCGCTCGTAGGTCCAGTAGCGCCGCAGGTACAGCCGTTTCCCCGATAGCACCAGGGGCCGGCTTTGTGCCGCTTCACTGCCGTCGAGTGCAAAGGCGACCAACGAGCTGGCGGCCAGTGCATGGCACCAATGGGCGCCATCGAGGCCATCGAGCAACTGCGACGGAAGCAACATCGCGCCGGTCTGCAGGTCGCCTTCGGGCGGTAGGGACAGGGCAAAATCCGGCGCCTTTAGGGTTTCGAACAGATCAAGGCAGACGTGCCCGTGACCCAATTGGTGGCTGGTCAACGCCGCAGCGAGCAACACCAGAGGATCGGCCTGGGGATCGAGTTCGTGCAGGAAGCCAACGAAAGCCTTATCCAGCGCCCGCAACCAGCCGCGTTCGACCCAGCGTTCCAGTAATTGCACCAGATCGGCGGAGCGTTCCAGCGGCGCTAGTGCCTCCAGCGGTAACGGCGACAGGCTCATAACAGCACTCCTTGTTCCCAGGCCGGCTCAGTTTTGGGTGGCAGCGGTTTGCCTTGGAACAACAGGTCCAGGCCTTCGATCAGCGCCCGTGGCGGCCGGGTGAAATACGCGCCTTGGCTGGCAGACTGGGTGCCGCGCAGGAACAGATACAGTGCGCCGCCAATGTGGCGGTCGTAATCGTAGTCGGGCAAACGTGCCTTGAGCTGGCGATGCAGGGCCAGTAGGTAGAGGACGTATTGCAGGTCATACCGATGCTCAAGGATCGACTGTTCCATGGCTTGCTGGGTGTAGGCCGAATCGTCAGGCCCGAGCCAGTTGGATTTGTAGTCGGCCACGTAGTAGCGGCCATCGTGTTCGAACGTCAGGTCGATAAACCCCTTGAACATGCCGTTGAGCAGCACCGGTTCGGCAGCCACCCGGGCGACGCCGTCATGGGTGTACTGACACACCAGTTTATCCAGGGCGAGCACATCGACCTTATGACTGGCGAACCAGAACTCCATCTCGATCTGATAGTGCCGCAGGCCGCTCAAGGCCACGCGACCGTTATCCACAGGCAGTGGCGTGTGCAGCAGATGGCCCAGCCAGGCACTGAGGGTAACGATCCACCCCTCCCAGTTGCGCCGATTGCAACGCGCGCCGACGGCTTTTTCGATGGCCTGCGGCGTCACGTTGAAGCCTTCTTCACCTGCCCATTCCAGCAAACCGTGCAGGAAGGTGCCGGGGTTGGGGCCGCGTGGGAAACGGTGAATGTCGCCACCAGACGCTACCACTTCACGCGGTGCATCCGGGTCCAGGCGCTCGTCATCGAACAGCTTTTGCGCTTGTGGGTTTTCGGGCGCTTCGAGGGTCGGGCTGCTCAGGCTGTCGCCAATACGCAGTGCGCTGTAGGACGCAATCCACCAGTTTTCCGCCGCCTTGCGGCTGGGCAACAACGGCGCGAGCAGCGTGGCCTGGTTGCGCGGCGGGTGGAACAGCACCTTTTGCGCCTCAGGCACTTGGGCGTAATGGATGGCTGGGCAACCGTCCTGCAAATCCAGCAGCCAACGGGCCAGGCCCGTCGACTCGCGCAGCACATTGCCGCCGCCAAGCAAATAGCCCAGGGCACACAAGTGCAGGACCGAACTACTGCTGTTGCCGCGCTTGAGGTCGGCGACGCCCAGCCAGCACGCGTGCTTGGCGCGGGTCAGGGCGACATAAAACAAGCGCAGGTCTTCGGCCAGCCGCTCGTCGTCAGCCTGGGCAATCAGCTCGGCGGTCGGGCGCAGGCTGACCTGGGATTTGCCATGTTCATCGTGATAGTGCAGCGGCAGGCGGCTGCCGTCCACGGGTTTGGTCGAACAAATAAACGGCAGAAACACCAGGTCGTATTCCAGACCTTTGGATTTGTGGATGGTGACCACTTTGACCAATTGCTCATCGCTTTCCAGGCGTAGGATCTGCTCTTCACCGGCTTGACCCGAGAGCGCCAGATGCTCGGCCAGGTGGCGGATCAACGCTTGTTCGCCGTCCAGCTCCGAGGCGGCCTGTTGCAGCAGTTCGCTCAAGTGCAACAGGTTGGTCAACACACGTTCGCCGTCGCTGCGGGCGATCAGGGTTTGCGGCAATTTGAAGTCGTGCAGCAAACGCCGCAGCATCGGTAGCACGCCTTGGGTGCGCCAAATCGCACGGTAACCGCGAAACTGCATAACGCGGCTTTCCCACGCCAATTCGTCCTGATTCAGACGCTCCAGTTCGGGCAGCGACAGATTCAACGTGACACACGCCAGGGCGGCACGCAGGGGGCGCTCCATATCCGGCTCGGCGCAGGCTTTGAGCCAGGCCAACAGGTCATGGGCTTCCTGGGCGGCAAACACCGAGTCCTTATCGGACAGGTACACGCTTCGCACACCCCGAGCGGCCAATTCCGCACGCACGGCTTGGGCCTCCTTGCCGTCGCGGACCAGGATGGCGATATCCGACGGCAATACACCTTTGAAGCTGGCGTCCGGCTGTAGGAAACCGGCCTTGCCTTGCTGCCCGGCATTGAGCAGCTCAACAATCTGCGTAGCACAAGCAGCAGCCAGCTGCTGGCGGTACACCGCGTTGGAAATCGGCTGGTCGGTTGCCAAGTGCCAGAGGTTCATCGCCGGCACAGGCTGGCCGTCGACCAGCAAGGTCTCTTTGCGGCCTTGGGACAATACCGGCTGGAACGGCACCGGGTTATCGCCATTCGGCTCGCGGAACAGAAACGCACCGCGCCCGGACTCCGCACGCTGGAACACATGATTCACTGCGTCGACCATGGCATGGCTGGAGCGGAAGTTGGTGCCCAGGGTGTGATGGCGGCCGAGTGTGGATTTACGTGCGCGCAGGTAGGTGTAAATGTCGGCGCCACGGAAAGCGTAGATCGCTTGCTTGGGGTCACCGATCAGGAACAGGCCGCTATCCAGGTGGTTTTCTTCGATGCGATAGATGCTGTCGAAGATGCTGTACTGCACCGGGTCGGTGTCCTGGAACTCATCAATCAACGCGACCGGGAATTGCTCGCGGATCACGCTGGCCAGGCGCTCGCCGCCCTCTGCTTGGAGGGCCGCATTGAGGCGGATCAGCATGTCATCGAAGCCCATTTCGGCGCGTCGGCGTTTTTCCTCTTCGAAGCGTTTACCCACCCAGGCGGCGGCGTGTTGCAACACGGCGGCGTCCGGGGTGGGCAACGCGTCAAGGCTGGCTTTGAGGTTGGCCATGGCATCGATACCGGGATGCCGGGGCGGCTCGCCTTTCCAAGCTTCGGCCATGCCCTCGGGCGTAAGGCGTGTGAAGCCGGTGCCGATGTCCAGTTGCTCCTGGGTTTCGTCGCTTGCCCAGGCACTGATTTTTTCGAACCAGGGCTCGAAATAGCGCGCTTGCATCTTGCGACCGTCGACGGCTTTGGCAGCCACGGCCTGCAGGCAAAGATCGCGCAGTTCGGCGGCCCATTGCTGCCAGGGCGCTTTGAGGGCGACCAGCGCTTCGCGGCGCTCCTGCAAACAGGCGTTGATCAACTCGGCGGGATCGCGGGTTTCGTCGCTGGGACGCTCGCTGCCGAACAGCGCGCGCACGCGCGGCATCAGCGCAGCGGGGCCGCCCCAATGAGTGCGCACCCAGTTGAGGGCATCGTCGTGCATCGGGTAGCAGAACAGCCGCCAGTAATCGCGCAGTACTTCGCCGAGCAGGTCGCTGTGATCGGTTTCCAATGTCTGGGTAAACAGGCTGCCGCTGTCGAACGCATGTTCGCGCAGCATGCGCTGACACCAACTGTGGATGGTGGACACAGCCGCTTCGTCCATCCACTGGGCAGCGATGTCCAGGCGGTTAGCGCAGGCGGGCCACTGCTCAGGCGCATAGTGCACACGCAGGTCGGCGATCAGAGCGTCGGGCGACGGGATCTCATCGCGGAAAAACCGCGCGGCCTCAGCCAGGCGAATGCGGATACGCTCACGCAGCTCCTTGGTGGCGGCGTCGGTGAAGGTCACCACCAGGATCTGCGGCGGCAGCAATTCACGACCAAAACCCCACGCATCGCCGCCGTGGCCAAGCACCAGGCGCAGGTACAAGGCGGAAATTGTGAAGGTCTTGCCGGTGCCGGCGCTGGCTTCAATCAGCTGGCTACCTTTGAGTGGGAAGGCCAGGGCCAAAGGTGTGCTGCTCATGCGCGGGCCTCCTCGCCAGTAAGTGATCGCCACGGCGCATCAAGCATGGGTCGGTACAGTGTCTCGCACCAACCTTCGAATTCTTCGCTGGCCACCAAGGCTGCGTAATCCGGAAATTGGCGCGTGAGTGCGGGGGTTTCCCGGCGTTCGCCGTCGGTGGTCAGCCCGTCGCCTTCGTAGGCTTTGCTCGCCGCGGCATGGGCTTTGGCCGGATCGGTCTGGCCCAACCAGGCGAATGCGGTCTTGACCGCCACCGGCAGCGGCTTGCGCATGCCGCTGTGCCAGGCCAGGAGCAGGTGGCCGAGGATATCCTGGGCGAGCGCTGGGTCCAGCGGGGCCAACAGCAAGGTGTCATCACTGGCCACTAGGCCGGTACTCAACGGCAGCCCGCAAGCGCAGGCCACCAGATGATTGACCCACGGGCGGATCAGACGATGCCACTTGCGTGTCTTGATCGAGCCGATGCTATTAGGAATGGTGCTGACGCTGAGCAACCCGCCATCACTGCGCCGATGCAGCCCACTGATCCAGCCTTCCAACCTGATCCCCTGATGCTCAAAACTGACCGGTTCCGTCGCGGTATGCGGGATTGGCCATAGGGCCAGTAGTTGCTGGTAGCGTTGCAGCAGGCCGGGCAAAGGCTCGATCAGTTCGTTGCGCAGACATTCGCCGAAACCAACCATGGGCAGCAGGCCACTACCTTGTAGGCGCTGGGCCTGGGCCTTGAGCGCCTGGTCGAGGTGCTCCGGTTGGCTCAGCGCGGCATTGAGCAGGCTGTCGCTCAGGCTGTAGCGTTGCAGAGCATCAAGAACGAAGGGTTCTTCATCGGCCAGAGGTACTTCGGCGGCCTCAAAGAACACTTTCAGACGCTGACTGAAGAAATGTTTAACCGGGTTGCGTAGGAAATCCTGTAACTGACCGAGACTTAGAGGTTCTTCTTGCTGATGCTGCGCCAATTCCGGCTCCGTGCCGGTGATGGGCGCGTCCTCGTGCAATACCTGCCATTCGCGGGCGTAGCTGAACAGCGGATCGCCTGCGTGGAAATAGCGGGCGCTGAACGGCTGCAATGGGTGTTCCTGGGTCAGCGCGTCAATGACGGGGGCGTCGTTTGCCGCGTGTTTCCAGCCGCTGGCGAGATGATCGCGCAACTGGCCGATCAGCACCGAAGCCGGACGCTCGCTGTTGTCGCGGATGCTGCGGCCGACCCAACTGATGTAGAGCTGGTCTCGGGCAGAGAGCAGGGCTTCGAGCAACAAGTAACGGTCGTCTTCGCGACGGGACCGGTCGCCTGGGCGGTAGTCGCTGCCCATCAGGTCGAAGTCCAGCGGTGGCTGGGCGCGAGGGTAATCGCCGTCGTTCATACCCAGCAGGCAGACGAGCTTGAAGGGAATGGCACGCATGGGCATCAGGGTGCAGAAATTGACAGCTCCGGCGAGGAAACGCTGGGACAGTCGGCCTTGATCCAGACCGGCGAGCCAGGCTTCGCGGACCACGGTGAGCGGTAACTCGTCCTGCAGGCCGACGGACTCACAGGTTTCCAACCAGGTTTCTCGCAGCTGTTCCAGTTGGCTCAGCAGATAGTCATCGTGTTCACTACTGGCCAGGAAGAACCGCTGCATCAAGTCTTGCAAGCGCTCGCCCCATTGCTGCGGCGCTGCTGGCTCGGACAAGGTCTGATGAGCGTCACTCAGCGCATCGAGCAAGGCAACCAGCGGGCCAATCAGCGCCGCGTCGAGGCCGCCAATTTCGTCGTAAGGTTCGATACCTTCGCAGGCCGCGCCACTGCCCACCGCATACCCCAGCAACATGCGGCGCAGGCCGAATCGCCAGCTGTTCTGTTCAAGCTCAGCAGGCAGGCCCAGGCCGGCACGTTGTTGCGCGTCGAGCCCCCAGCGGATACCGGCGCCTTCGATCCAGCGATGCAGCGTCGGCAGGTCGCGTTCCTTGATTGCAAAGCGTTCGCGCAGGGCGGGAACGTCGAGCAGATCGAGGATTTCGCTGACGGGGAAGCGGCTGTCGGGGAGTTTAAGTAGATGCTCGACTGCGATCAGCAACGGATCGCGGCCGCGTTGGCCCTGGTCCGTCAGGGTGAACGGGATAAAGCGCGGATCGTTGCGCTCAAGCTGACCGAACACAGCACGGATATGCGGCGCGTAGCTGTCGACATCCGGGACCATAACGATGATGTCACGAGGACGCAGCGTGGGATCAGCACTGAAGCGCTGCAGCAGTTGGTCGTGCAGCACTTCAACTTCACGTTGCGCGCTGTGGGCGATGTGGAAACGGATAGACGAATCACGCTCCAAGTCGACAGCGGGCCATAGATCGCGGGTTTCATTGAGTGGGCGCAGTTCGAGGATATCGTCCTGCAACTGATTGAGCAGTGTGGTCGGGGTGCTCTCGCTGAACAGATCGATGCGTCCATCGCGGAATGCGGCGCGGTAGCTATTGGGATCATCGTAACTGTCCAGCAGGCTGATGTAGTCGCGCCCCTGTTTGCCCCAAGCAGCCAACAGCGGATGGGCATGCTGGTGCAGGGTTTGCGGGTCGATACTGATCGGCATGCCGGCTTTACGTGCCTGGCGTTTGTATTCGTTTCGAAGCAGGTCTTTGTCGGCGACGATGTCGGACCAATGGTGGCGACAGGGGTTGTGTACGCATAACAGAACTTGACTGAAACGAGCCAGACCGGCGAGTGCTTCGAGAGCCTGGGCGGGCAATGACGAAATACCGAACACGATGACCCGTGAAGGGAGGTCGGGTGGAGCTTCCTCGAGGGTATTGATGCGCTCGATAAAGCGCTGATGCACGCCGGCACGGCTTTCGGCCATGCCCTCCTCACCCACATCCAGCAGCAATGCACGCCATAACTCGGCTTGCCAGCAGTTCGCCGGACTGAGGGGCTTGGCCTCACCTCGTCCATTGCGCAGTTGATGACGACCGGCGGCCCAATCTTCCAGCCAGTCGGCGCGGTAGACCTGATATTGGTCGAACAGGTCGGCCAAGCGTTCGGCCAATTGGTAGCGTTTGCGCAGGTCGGTGTCGTGGGTCAGGAAGCGCTGCAACGGCTCGAAGTGCGGTTGGTCAATGAGCTCGGGCAGTAGGCGCATCAACCGCCAAGTGAGTGGGGCTTTATCGAGCAAGGATTTGGGGGGGATTTCGTCACGCCCCAGGACCATGCGATAGAGCTGCCACATAAAACTGCCGGGGAGTTGTACGTCGATGGCAGCAGCGATGCCGCAGCCGCCCATGTCATCGTCTTCCGGATCTTCAGCCAATGCCAGTTTGAGCCACTGGGCAATACCGTTGCTTTGTACCAATGCAATTTCATTTTCCAGGGGCGCTAGGGGATACCGGCGCATCCAGCTAACCACCAGGCTGCGCAACTCATCCAAGCGGTTACCGTGAACCACCATGAATCCAGCGCTGAGGGACATCGCATCCGGCATAACAGCTTCCTTGGGAAAGCAAAATCGGGGGTATGGACTTTAGCACCGAAGTCGGCGCTGATGATGCCCACGGCTTTTCGAGCGCGCAAAACA